>JACQZI010000026.1 GCA_016207825.1 Planctomycetota bacterium
GACAGTATTCCTGATGAGGTTACCTATCTATCCAAGATAGCCGAGCCTTCGGAACAGGCGTTCCGCAGTGTGCTCAATCCTGCCTTTATCAGCCGTTCAGGCAAGGATTTGAACAGCATTAACATCACGCAGGCTTATAAATCCAAGAACGCCTGGAAGAAGTATAAACGGAACTGGGCCCACCAGTTTGAGACCGTTGACGGCGTCCCGGCAAAGCGCTTTAAGGACAGCGTAAAAGCCGCTGAAGATACGTTTGCGGAAAAGATAAGCGGAAGCACACTTGCCTTTACCGGATTGAAATCCCTGGAAAGTGGACCGATAAGGATTGCCGTTTATTGGTTGACCGGCGACCCCAAAGGCAGGGGATTGCTCCGGCAGGCGGATAGGATAATCGTCCCAAGCGAGCCTTTCAATATTACAAAGGTGGAGCAGAGAAACTCACTGAGGTCGCTGGTGAATTCACGGTTGATACAAAGCGGAATGGCGATTATGCACGCCTCGCTTTCCATGCCGGTAATCACGGCGATGAATACTCTGGATAATTCTCTTATTCAGGGGTTCATTGACCCTGCATTAGGGCTTGAATCCTTCACTCCGGGCGGTGCGAGCCACCTTGATTTCATTAAAGAGAATGAGCAGTTGTTCCTGTCGGTTAAGGTTTCTCAGGTCTAACGGAAGTTAAAAGTTAAAGGTTACAGGTTACAAGTTAGGGGGCGGGGTAAAATCCGCCCTCTTCTTTTTTATATTAGCAGGCTTTGGCCATCCATTTCTTTTGGCTTGGGGATGTTTAGGAGTTCAAGAATAGTCGGGGCGACGTCGCAGAGTTTGCCCCCGGAGCGGAGCCTTCGGCCTTTATGCCCGTCGCTTACCAGTGTGAACGGAACCGGATTTGTCGTGTGATAGGTATGTGCTCCCCCACCGTGCTCAATATCAATCATCTCCTCGGCATTGCCGTGGTCTGCGGTTATTAATGTTATTCCACCGACCTTTTTTACCGCGTCCACAATCTTTCCGACGCATTCATCCACGGTTTGCGCCGCCTTTATCGCTGCCTCCAGAATTCCCGTATGCCCAACCATATCACAGTTGGCAAAGTTAAGGACAATAGCATTATATTTCCTAGAGCTAATTGCTTCCAATACCTTTCTCGTCACTTCCGGTGCGGACATTTCCGGCTGTAAATCATAGGTCGCGACCTTGGGTGAAGGCACGAGCATCCGGTCTTCTCCCTTAAACGGGGTTTCTTCTCCCCCGTTAAAGAAGTAAGTGACGTGGGCGTATTTTTCCGTCTCGGCTATGCGCAGTTGTTTCAGGTTATTCTGAACCAATAGCTCCCCCAATATGTTTTTGAGGCGCACCGGCTTAAAGGCAACCCGCCTGAACGACGCAGTCGGGCAGGTAGGCAGAGTAAAATCTTCTTCATACTGGGTCATGGTCGTGTAGAAAACCTTTGGGAACACCTTGCGCTTAAATCCTATCCCGCTCCCCCCGCTGGGGCGGGGTTCGGGGACGCCCGATAATTTAGAATCATCGAATGGGGCGAACCCTGGCTCTGTAAGCGTTCTGGTAATTTCCCTTGCCCGGTCTGCGCGGAAATTGAAGAAGATAACGGAATCATTATCCCTGATTCGGCTCGTATTCTTTAGAACAATGGGCTTGATAAATTCGTCGTTTTCCCCGCGCGCGTAGGCGTTTTTCATGGCAGTAATCGGGTCGTCTTCGACAACTCCATCGCCATTGGTTAATGCGTCATAAGCCAGTTGGACCCGTTCCCAGCGTTTGTCGCGGTCCATCAAATAATACCTGCCTGATATGGTGGCAATCCGTCCGATATCAAGTTCCCGCATCTTAGCAATAATCTTTTCAATATAACCGACACCGCTGGTCGGGGGCGTGTCGCGTCCGTCCATTGCGGCGTGGAAGAAAACCTGATTGGACTTTAGTCCCATCTCTTTCGCCATTTCCAGAAGGGCGAAGTAATGGCGGTCCGAGCTGTGGACTCCTCCATCAGAGACTAAACCCATAAGGTGCAGGTTAGTATTATTCTTTTTAGCATGATTCATGGCGGCAACCAACTCCGGATTGGTGAAAAAAGTGCCTTCTTCTATAGCTTTATCTATGCGTGTAATTTCCTGCCAGACAATTCTTCCCGCGCCCAGGTTCAGGTGCCCGACCTCGGAGTTTCCCATCAAACCCCTCGGCAAACCGACATCGAATCCGGAGGCCGAAAGCTCGGTATGGGGGTAGGTTTTCTCAAGGAGTGAAATGCTTTTACAGTTGGCCAGACGGATGGCGTTGCCCCGCTCCGCTACGCTCCGCGGGACGATAGGGAGTCCCCCGACCGCGTCGGGGGCGCCCTCTGTTTTGGAATTCACGCCCCAGCCGTCCATAATGAGCAAAAACACAAGCTTATCGGAAATCATGTGGTTAATATAGCATTAAAGCAGTGTGATAGCAATTATTTTTCAGGTGGTTCAGCGGAAGCAAAAGGCAAATCGTGTTGCTGGCCGGGCATCAAGTACCACTCATTTGATTGGAAAACCCACTGCAGGGTTTGGAGTTTAGTGTCCCGTTTATTATCTTTTTTGAAGTGATAGATAACGTTTATTTCCGCGATGGGCGTAGGGGCGTTTAAATCCAATTTAAGTTCATCTTTGCTCAAGGTGTATTTTTCTATTTCAATCTGGTGTGATTTGAAATAATCGACAACCCGTTTAAGGAATCCTTCCAGCTTTTTAAGCGCTAATCTGGTTAGTTTATCGCTGTTGAAATAGGAAAGCATTGCCCGGTCATTGCCGTTCTTGAATGCTTCACAAAAGCCGTTACAACGGGTGAGCAAAGCCGCTTCCAGCTGCTTTTGTTTTCTATGCTTTTCATACTCTTTTTTAAGGCGGCTGATTTCGTCTTTTATTTTCGGAGCCAGCGGGTCGTCCGGATATGCCAAAAGAATTCCCTCGAAGTTATCCATGCTTTCCTTGTATTTAGTCGGGTTTTGGTCGAGGAAATCCCTTGCTTCTTTGAGCATATCGTTGAAAGGTTTTTTAACGGGGAAAGACGGTTTCTTTTCCGGTTCTTTTTGAGCCGTATCAGGCGGTTTCTGGTCTGGTTTTTGGTCGCGTTTTCGGCCTATTTTGGATATAAACATAAGCGCCAATAACACCAAAATAATTATGCCGGCAATCTTCAATCCCTTTTTTAGTTTAGGCGCAGAGGTTTTGGTGGTCGGCAGTGGCGTATAAGTAACCGTCTTGGCGGTAGAACTCATCGCAGACGGAGTTTCTATGATGAAATTATCCAAATCATTTAGCAGGTCTTGTGCTGATTGGTAACGTGATTTCGGATCCTTAGCCATCATCTTAAGGAGTATTTTTACCAGGTTTTTTGGAATATCCGGTGCGAAAAGAGTGGGGTCAGGAGGTTCTTCGTTCAGGTGTTTCATGATTACGGTTACCGGAGTGGCGCCGTCAAACGGACGTTTGCCGGTAAGGGCATAGTAAAAGGTTATTCCGAGTGCATAAATATCAGCCCGGTGGTCAATCGGTTCGCCTTTTGCCTGCTCAGGCGCCATGTAATGCGGCGTTCCCATGATGTCGCCGGCAGAGGAAATACTGCTGGAGGAATCCCCGATTCTTGCCAGTCCGAAATCCATGAGCTTTATTTCACCGTTCTTTGAAAGCATGATATTTTCGGCTTTGATATCGCGGTGGATGATGCCCATCGAATGCGCAGCGCCAAGGGCGCTTGCGGCTGACTTGATGATCCGGATTGCTTCTGGAATAGGAAGCTTTCCCTGTTTTTTTATCCGCATATCCAAATTGTCGCCATCTATATATTGCATGATGATGAAATAAAAGCCGCCCGGTTTGGCCAATTGGATATCGAAAATCTGGATGATATTCGGGTGGTCAAGTTTGGCTGTGGAACGCGCCTCGCGTACGAAGCGCTTGACCCGGTCTTCTTCCTTGGAGAAGGAAACGGGCAGTATTTTAACCGCTACGTTTTTATCCAGCCGCTTGTGGTGGGCAAGATAAACCGCGCCCATGCCTCCTTCCCCGATCTTTCTCATGAGTTCGCAAGTGCCCAGGTCCCTGCCTATAAACGAATCTTTTAGTTCTTCTACCATAATATAAGTAACACTATAATAACGATATAGTTGCGGAAGTTCAAGTTTTATTGGATTTTTTACCCGACCTGCCGGTAGGGATAATCGTTACCAAGGCAAGCGAGGCGATGGCCTTTTTCCCGCCGATCGGACCAAGTCTTTCCATGGTCTTTGCCTTAATATTTACTTTGCCATTGCTGAGTTTTAATATCCGGGCGACGGATTCACTTATTTTCCGCTTAATGGGCCCGAGCTTCGGCGCTTCGGCGAATATGATGGTGTCAACGGAATTGACTTTCAGCTTCCGTTTGGAAAGCATCGCCAGGATCTCCCGGATGAAAATCTTGCTGTCGATTCCCTTGAATCTCGGGTCGGTATCCGGAAAGAGGTCTCCGATATCGCCCATTCCCGCCGCTCCTAAAATTCCGTCGCATATAGCATGTAGAAGGGCATCGCCGTCTGAATGGCCGAGAAGCCCGTGAGTATGTTTAATCTTTAATCCACCCAACAGCAAAGGGCGTCCTTTGACCAAGCGGTGGATATCAAAACCCAGTCCAATCATATTAATACAAGTCCTTATTAATTAAAGTGTTATTTAGATTCAAGCAGTTCCAAAATACGCTGGAAATCATCATTGGTAAAAAAGTGTATCCCTATATAACCCTTTGATTTATAAGCTGTTATGGTTATCTTGGTTCCGAATTTTCTCCGCAATCTTTCCTCCAGCTCTTTCAGGTATAAATTCTGCGATGGTGGCTGTGCGGATTGAGTTTGTTTGCGGTTAAGATAACTGATATTATATTCAAGTTTCCGGACGGACATTCCTTCCTTTTTGATCCTTTGGGCGAGTTTTATCTGGGTCTGTTTATCGCTGACTCCGAGTAGCGCCCTGGCATGCCCCATCGTAATAGTTCCACGTGAAACCTCATCCTGGATTTCCTTGGGCAGTTCCAAGAGCCGAATAAAGTTAGTTACGGTTGAGCGATCCAAGCCAATCCGTTTACCAACCTCTTCATGGGTTAGTTTAAAGACATCCGCGAAATCTTTATACGCCCTTCCTTTTTCAATCGGGTTCAAATCCTTCCTCTGGGTGTTTTCAATAATTGCCCATTCAAGCATGGTCCGGTCATCGGCCTGTTTTATTATGGCAGGAGCTTTCTCCAGTTTTAAAATCTGGCATGCCCTCCAACGCCTTTCCCCAGCTATCAGTTCATATTTACTACCCGCGGCTCTGACCAACAAAGGTTGTATAACACCGCTTGCCTTAATGGACTCTGCGAGTTCGTTTAATGCCTGGGGGTCAAATTCCTTTCTGGGTTGGAATCTATTAGGGATAATATCAGCTATGTTTAGTGTATCTACCCCACTAGTAACCTTAGTCGGTAATACCTTTTCAGGTGAGTGGGTGTCTTTTAACTCTGGTTTAGCCTCAAGTTTTATGCTAATTGGCCTAGGTAGAGGTGCTATACTGGTGTTATTTAGGAATGGTATCATCTCAGGTTTAGCTGATATCTTGGGCTGGTTAGATATGATATCCCCTAATCCCCTGCCTAGTTTCTTTGCCATTAGTCCAATCTCCTGTATACTAGCTTAATTACGGCTTAAAATCTCCCTGGATAGTTCGACATAGCCGAATGTTCCACATGAAACAGGGTTATAAACTACCCCGGGTTTCCCAAAGCTGGCTGATTCAGCTAAAGAAACATCACGTCTAATCTTTGTTTTAAACGTAAGGTCCGGAAAGTGTTTGATAACCTCTCCGGCAACCTCTTTGGAAAATTCAATCTCAGGCTCGAACATGGTAAGGACAATTCCGTTAACCTTTAACTCTGGGTTATATTTATTGCGAATATCTTCAATAATGGAAATCATCTGTGTCAAGCCCTCCATCGCGAAATATTCGCATTGGATAGGTATCAAAACTTCCTGCGCGGCAATCAGGGCGTTGAGCGAGAATGTCCCGAAAGACGGGGGGCAATCTATAATAATATACTCATAAATTTTGCCGACTTCTTTTAGGGTATTTTTAAGCCTCAAAGGGCCGATCTGACGCAAGAGACCCTGTTGTTCGAGGTCGTTTAAAAGCGGGCTGGAAACCAGGATATCAAGCCCGCTGTAAGGCGAGCTGGTGATTGCTTTATTGATTTGGTTAGCCCCGGTTATGACGGAATAAACGCCGATAGTGTGTTCCGTTTTGGAGCCGATTCCGCTGGTGGCGTTTGCCTGCGGATCCATATCAACTAATAGGCACGGTTTTTCCGCCAGGCTCAGGCAATATGAAAGGTTAATCGCAGTGGTTGTTTTTCCCACGCCGCCTTTTTGGTTTGTTACGGCAATAATTTTCATACAGGACATACTTTACATAATCGGGCGTTGCATTGCAATATTTTTCTCTTGACTTTTTGGATTTATTTGTTATGATAACTGCCGTTTAAATCTGGTTATCGGATAGATGTTTTTATACATGCATAACTCCTTTGTTTTCAAGATGTTATGTATAAGGCAAAACCAAACAAGAAGGAGCAATAAACATGTTTGATAAATTCACCGACCGTGCGCGCAAGGTAATGAGCCTGGCGCGCAACGAAGCGCAGAAGCTAGGGCACGATTCAATCGGCACGGAACATATACTGCTTGCTTTGGTCCGTGAAGGAAGCGGGGTTGCCGCGCGCGCACTTTTAAGCATGGAGATAGATTTAAAGAAAATTGCCCAGGAAATAGAAAAGAAAATTCCAACCGAACCGAAACCGGCCACTGCCGGCTCATTGCCTTTTACTCCGCGCGCCAAACGGGCATTGGAATTTTCCCATGAAGAAGCGGCTAATCTTGGCCATGATTATATCGGGACCGAGCACTTGTTGCTTGGGTTGCTCAAAGAACAGGAAGGGCTGGCTGCCAGGACTTTAATAAGCATGGGCGTAAAGCTGGAAGATATCCGCGCTGAGATACTGGATATTCTGGGCGCGGGTATGCCTCCGATGGATTCCGCAGAGGAAGCACCTGAAGAGCCTGAAACTGCTGGTACCGGATCAAAGACCATGCCACGTTCTTCCGGAAAGTCAAAGACCCCGGCGCTGGATGCCTTCGGGCGCGACCTGACCGAACTTGCCCGCCAGAACGAGCTTGACCCGGTCATCGGAAGGCGCCGCGAAATCGAGCGCGTTGTCCAGGTTCTCTGCCGTAGGACAAAGAATAACCCGGCTCTTTTGGGCGAAGCGGGAGTCGGCAAGACCGCCATCGTTGAAGGCCTGGCGCAGGATATTATTGCACTGCGCGTGCCGGAAATCCTTAAGGATAAACGGATTGTTATTCTGGACCTGGCTCTCATGGTTGCCGGAACCAAATACCGCGGCCAGTTCGAGGAACGTATCAAGGCCGTCATGAACGAAGTCAGGAAAAACAAGCACATCATTCTTTTTATCGACGAGTTGCATACGCTGGTCGGGGCAGGCGGCGCGGAAGGCGCGATAGACGCCTCCAACGTTTTAAAGCCGGCGCTTTCACGAGGGGAAATCCAGTGTATCGGCGCGACGACTCTTGATGAGTACCGCAAATATATCGAGAAGGACGGCGCTTTGGAAAGGCGGTTCCAGACGATTATGGTCGACCCGCCCTCTAAGGACGAAGCCCTGGAAATCCTTAAAGGGTTGAGCGATAAATACGAGGCGCATCATAAGGTAAAATATACGGAAGGCGCCCTGGCATCGTGCGTCGAGCTTTCCGTGAGATATATCAGCGGCCGGTATCTGCCGGATAAGGCGATTGACGTCATGGATGAATCCGGAGCCAGGATACGGTTGCAGTCGCTTGTCAAGCCGCCGGACCTCAAGGAAATGGAAGCGGAATTATTAAAGGTGGAAAAAGATAAAGAAGCGGCGGTGCGGGCGCAGGACTTTGAAAAGGCCGCCCAGATACGCGACAAGCTTTCCCGCCTGCGCGGCAAGAAGGAGAGCGTCCTTAAGGAATGGCAGGCGCAGCATCAGGAAGCCGAAGGCGTGGTGGATGAAAACGTCATCGCCGAAACCGTTTCGCGCATGACCGGCATCCCGCTTTCCAGAATGGAAAAGACCGAGACGGAAAAACTCCTTAAGATGGAAGACGAATTGCATAAGATAGTCGTCTCCCAGGAAGAAGCGATTCATGCCATTTCTAAAGCGATACGGCGTTCGCGCGCCGGATTAAAAGACCCCAAGCGCCCCATCGGGACGTTTATCTTCGTCGGCCCGACCGGCTGCGGAAAGACGTTATTGGCGCGCGCGGTTTCAAGGGTGATGTTCGGTGATGAAGACGCCCTGATACAAATAGATATGTCCGAATACATGGAAAAGCACAATGTCTCCCGCCTGGTCGGCGCGCCTCCCGGATACGTCGGTTATGAAGAGGGGGGGCAATTGACCGAGAAAATCAGGCACCGCCCGTATTCCGTGGTGCTTTTGGATGAAATAGAAAAAGCCCATTCGGATGTCTTTAACATGCTCCTCCAGATAATGGAAGAAGGGCGCCTGACCGACAGCTTCGGAAGGCATGTTGATTTCAAGAACGCGATTGTGATTATGACCTCCAATATCGGGGCGGATGTCATCAAGAACCAGGCATCTTTGGGGTTTAAAAAGGTCACGGCGGATTCTTCTTACGAATCCATGAAAGAGGTTTTGCTGAAAGAAGTTAATCACCATTTCCGGCCGGAATTCATTAACCGTTTGGATGATGTAATCGTCTTCCGCAACCTGACCAAGGAGGATTTGAAGAGCGTGATAGAAATAGAAATGAAGGGCGTCAAAAAGCGGATGAAAGACCGGGGGCTGGAAGTCCTTATGGAAGATTCGGCGCGCGATTTTATCATCGATAAAGGCTACAACCCTGATTTCGGAGCGCGTCCTTTGAAGCGCACCATCGAGCGGTTTGTTGAAGACCCATTGTCCGAACAGCTCCTCAAAGGCGAGTTCAAGGACTTTAACCAGGTAAAGATAAAGATGAAAGACGACCATCTTTACTTCGATGCCTGCCGAGTCGAGGCAAAACCGTTTGAGTGCAAGCTCGTGGCAGAAGGCGAAAAAGAGGAAGAAGGTTTAGCAGAAGACAAGGAGATAAAATAACTATGCTTAAAAATAAGGTTGCCATCGTTACCGGAGGCGGGCGCGGAATCGGGCGCGAAATTGCCCTTGCCTTAGCCGCACAGGGCGCCAATATCGTCCTCGTGGATGTGGATGAAAAGACGCTTTCCGAAACCGCTAAAGAAATAGAATCAAAAGGCATCAAGGCTATGACTGCCAAGGCCGATGTCACCAGTTCCACTGATATGGAAAAATTGGCTGATGAGGCCATGGCCAAATTCGGGAGTATTGATATCCTTATCAACAACGCCGGCATCACCCGCGACAACCTGATTATGCGGATGAAGGAAGACGAATGGGACAAGGTTTTATCCATAAACCTAAAAGGCATTTTCAACTGCACCAAGTCAGTTTCCAGATACATGATGAAGCAGAGGAGCGGACGGATTGTCAACATTGCCTCGGTAATCGGGATTGCGGGCAATGTCGGGCAGGCGAATTATGCCGCCTCAAAGGGCGGAGTGATTGCCTTTACCAAATCCGCCGCGCGCGAATTCGCCCCGCGGAATATCAATGTCAATGCCGTTGCCCCGGGCTTTATCCAGACCGCCATGACCGAGGTTCTGAATGAAGACGTCAAGTCAAAGATGATGGAGCGAATTCCCTTGGCGCGCTTGGGAACTCCCAAAGACGTGGCAGACGCGGTCGTGTTTCTGGTCAGCGACGCCTCAAGCTATATCACCGGACAGACCCTCGTCGTCGACGGCGGAATGGTGATGTAGCTATTCGCGAACAGTTTCAGTTTGCAGCAACTCATCAATTTTATTTGACCTTTTATGTTTTATGTGGATATAATGTTTCCTCACATAATTAAATACAGGGAGCTTTATGAAAGATAAAATCAAGATATTCAAAGACAAGCGCGCCGAAGCCCTTCTGGGCGGAGGCAAGGACCGCATCAAGAAACAACATGAGCAGGGCAAGCTAATCGCCCGCGAACGGATTGAACACCTCCTCGATAAAGGCAGCTTCCACGAACTCGATATGTTTGTGGTTCACCAGTGCACCCACTTCGGACTGGAAGACAAGAAATATCCGGGCGACGGAGTAGTCACCGGTTACGGGACGATAGACGGCAGATTGGTTTATGTCTTCTCTCAGGATTTCACAGTATTCGGCGGAGCGCTGGGCGAAGCCTTTGCCAATAAGATATGCAAGGTCATGACCCTGGCGATGAAGGTCGGCGCGCCGGTCATCGGCATCAATGATTCCGGTGGCGCGCGCATACAGGAAGGCGTGGTCTCGCTGGGCGGTTACGGGGAAATCTTCTTCAGGAATACCATCGCATCCGGCGTTATCCCGCAGATTTCCGCCATCATGGGACCATGCGCGGGCGGCGCGGTTTATTCGCCTGCCTTGACGGACTTCATCGTCATGACCAAAGGGACTTCCCACATGTTCATTACCGGGCCGGAAGTGATTAAGTCCGTGACCAAGGAAGAAGTAAGTTTTGAAAACCTGGGCGGCGCAGACGTCCATATGACCCGCTCCGGAGTGGCGCATTTTTCCGCGGAGAGCGAGGAAAAAGCCCTTGCCTTCATCCGCAAGCTCTTATCTTATATCCCGTCCAATAATATGGAAGACCCGCCTTATGCCAAACCGGAAGATAAGCCCAACCGGATGGATAAGGAACTGGTGAATATTATTCCGGATGATTCTGATAAGCCTTACAATATGGAAAAGGTGATTAAGGCGGTGTTTGATGACGGCGATTTCCTGGAGGTGCAGGAAGATTGGGCGAAGAACATCATCATAGGATTCGGAAGACTGAACGGACATTCGGTTGGAGTAGTCGCCAACCAGCCGAACTTTCTTGCCGGATGCCTTGATATAAACGCCTCGATTAAAGCCGGTCGGTTCGTCCGCTTCTGCGACGCCTTTAATATTCCTTTAGTTACCTTTGTGGATGTGCCGGGCTTTTTGCCGGGGACGGCGCAGGAATACGGCGGCATTATCCGTAACGGCGCGAAACTCCTTTATGCCTATTGCGAGGCGACAGTCCCTAAACTTACCGTGATTACCAGGAAGGCTTACGGCGGCGCTTACGACGTCATGTGCAGCAAGCACGTCCGGGCGGATATGAATTTTGCCTGGCCGACGGCGGAGATAGCCGTGATGGGGCCATCAGGCGCGGTCAATATTATTTTCCGGAAAGAGATTTCCGAAGCCAAGGATAAAGAAGCCACCCGGGAAAAGCTGGTCGAGGAATACGCGGAGAAGTTTGAGAATCCTTATATCGCCGCCGAGCGCGGTTATATCGACGAGGTCATCGAGCCGCAGGAAACCCGGCCTAAGCTGATTGCCGCCCTGGAAAGCCTGATGAATAAAAGGGAATCCCGTCCGCCCAAAAAGCACGGGAGCATCCCATTATAATAGTAAAGATTAAATATCAAATATAAAAATGGAAACGCAGAAAGACATTGCGGTTGTTATAGCGGCGGTTACGAGGTACCTGGAAATCCCGATAGAAGAAGATTGGGTGATTGACGTTATGGAGCAGCGTGATAAGAAGCGCGGATTTGAATATAGCGCGCCTAGCTGGAAATGGGCTTCGGACCTCGATTCGAGGCGAAACGATAAGATGACTTCCTGGAGGCAGGCGACTTTTACTGCTAACAGGTTGCAGAGCAGGTAAATACTAACAGTTAATGACATTTGAATTTGGATATGTTTTCCGTAAGTGTCACTCCCGCGAAAGCGGGAGTCTAGAAAGATAGATTAGTCTGGATTCCTGCTTACGCAGGAATGACAGAATAGTATGATATGAAAGTAAAAATTACGGAAACGGTATTACGGGACGGCCACCAATCATTAATCGCCACCCGAATGTCCACAGGCGAGATGCTTCCGATACTGGAAAAGCTCGACCAGGTCGGCTATTTTTCCCTGGAGATGTGGGGCGGGGCTACCTTTGATGTCTGCCTGCGGTTCCTGAACGAAGACCCATGGGAGCGTCTGCGCCAGATAAAAAAGGTTGTTAAGAATACCAAGCTTCAGATGCTTTTACGCGGGCAGAATCTGGTCGGCTACCGCCATTATCCGGATGATATCGTCAATCGGTTTGTCGAGAAGGCCAAGGAAAACGGGATAGATATCTTCCGCATCTTCGACGCGGTCAATGACATACGCAACATGACCGCCGCCATCAAGGCCGCCAAGCGGGTCGGCGGAATTGTCGAAGGCGCGATTTCCTACACCATCAGCCCGGTGCACACCATAGAGAAATTCATCAAGTTCGCCATGGAATTGAAAGACCAAGGCGTTGATATAATTTGCATCAAAGATATGGCCGGCCTTATTTCTCCGGCCGCGGCATTTGATTTGGTGAATCATTTGAAAAAGGAAGTGAAACTGCCGGTGCACCTGCATTCGCATTGTTCAAGCGGTATGGCGCCGATAGCGTATCTCACCGCCTGCGAAGCCGGGGTGGATATTCTGGATACGACGGTTTCTCCTTTTGCATGGGGCACTTCCCAGCCGCCGACTGAAACCATCGTCGGCGCGCTCAAGGATACGCCGTATGATACCGGGTTGGATATGGAAAAAATTCTCGAAGTGACCGAATATTTCCAGAAGATTAAACAGGGCTATAAGCATATTCTCGACCCGATTGCCGAACGTGTTGACCCGAAAATAATGCTGCATCAGATACCGGGCGGGATGCTTTCCAACCTGATTTCGCAACTGAAGCAGCAGAATGCAACCAACCGATACGACGAGGTGTTGAAAGAAACCGCCGAGGTAAGGAAAGATTTAGGATATCCTCCGCTTGTCACGCCGACCAGCCAGATTGTCGGGACGCAGGCGGTGGTTAATGTTTTAACCGGGGTGCGCTATAAAATTATCCCGAAAGAAATCAAGGACTATTTCAGGGGACTTTACGGCCAGCCGCCCGGACCGGTTAATGAAGAGATTAAGATGAAGGCAATAGGCGATGCCGAGCCGATTAAAGGCCGCGCCGCGGACGGTTTGGCGCCTGAACTGGATGCCGCGCGCCAGGCGGTCAAGGCTTATAACGGGACCGAAGAAGATGCCCTTTCTTACGCGCTTTTCCCGCAGGTGGCGATTGACTTCTTCAAGAAGCGGCTCCAGGGAATCGGTCCGACTCCGGCAAGCGAGTTTATGCCTCCTTCCGCGACGGGAGAAGAGAAGATAAAAGAGGCGTCGGATGTTAAGATGAAACAAGGAAAAGAACCCAGGGATTACATTATTAATCTGGGCAATAAAAGATTTGACGTAACGGTTTCGCGCGGCGGGGAGAATTCAGTTTATGTTGATTTCGGGGGAAAAAGGTACGAAGTTAATTTGGATTCGTCCGTAGCGGCTCAGGCTGTTCAAGGCGCCAAGGGGCAGGCGGAGATTCCGGCAGCTAAGCCGAAAATTACGGAACCGAAACCGGAAGTAAAGAAAGTTGAAGAGAAAACCGTCAGGATAACTCCGGGCGCAGGCCAAGATGTTAACGTTCCGATGCCCGGCAAGATAGTTGATATCCGGGTAAAGGTCGGCGACAGTGTCAAGCGTGGCGACATATTGTTTATTCTGGAAGCCATGAAAATGCAGAACGAGATAGATTCTCCCGTCGATGGAGTGGTCAGCGAGGTTAACATCACAATCGGCGCCAATGCGGACACCTCTGCTCCGGTAATGAAGATAAATCCTGCCTAAGCATTCATCATCAAGTTCGATTGATTGGGATAGAAATATTTGCCGTTAGATGCGTGGCGGGTTAAAGAGCGACCCCTTTTCATAAGCCGAGTTAAAAGCGGCGACCACTTTCGGGTCGAATTCAGTTCCGCCCTGGCTTTGAATCTCGGTAAGGGCTTCTTTCACCGGGATGCCCTGTTTTTTGGCGCCGCCGTAAGAAATCAGATTATCAAAGACATTGGCGACGGCGATGATTCTGGCACCGATGGGAATTTTTTCCCCTTTAAGATTATCCGGGACGCCCGTGCCGTCAAACCGTTCGTGATGGTGTTTGATAGCCGGGAGAATCTCTTCCACATCGGAAAGCTGCTTCAGCAGTTTTTCAGCAGCCAGGACGTGAGCTCCTTTGTCCATCAAAGCGCCGGTATCACCCGGTTCCCCGGGTTTATTTAAAGCGATTTTACCGACGTCGTGGAGCAAGCCGGCCAGATGCAAATAGCGGACTTCTGTTTTAGGCAAGGCGAGTTCTAAGGCGATGGCGCTGGAGTAGTTTGCGACGCGTTCGGCATGTCCCTGTGATTTTGGGTTGCCGATTTCGCTGGCAGTAACCAATATTTTTACCGTGGTCATCAATGTTTTATGGGCTTTTTCCGTGGCGGAAAGGGATGAAAAGACGATGCCTGTTTGAAGTCCGGCCATAGTAACAAGCTCCAAATCAGATTCGGAAAAATTCCATTCCAGCTTATCGCTTTCCAGGTAAAGGACCACCTCGCCTTTAGGGGTGGAAAGCATCGGAACGCAGATGACGGATTTGATATTGGACATCATAACGCTGTGGCTGGGTGCTAAGCGGGCATCCAGCATGGCATCCGAGGTGAGAAGCGGGCGGATGTATTGCGCCACGCGTTTAACAATCGTCCGGCTGATTTTCATTTGCTTGACTTCTTTGGGATGCATCATCCGGGCGGAAATTTTGTCGTCTATGTTATTCCAGAACAGTATATAACCCTGGTCTGCCTTAGTCGCTTCAACTAATATAGTTAATATCCGTTTCATCAAGTTATTAAGATCTTTTTCCGTTGACATTATCTTGGAGATTTCATAAAGGGTGGCTAATTTCGGGGCGCTTAATTCTTTTCCGCCTTTTAAGGCCAGCTCGCCTGATTTGGTTTTATCTTTATCCAATTGTATTTCAACGGTAGAGCTGCCCATATAATTTTCTTCCCCGTTTTCTTCCGTAATTTCAGCTTGGCTGGTATCGGCCTCGGTTCCTGCTTGGAGGCGGGCTTTTTCTTCGAACACTATTTTTAGGTCGCCGATTTTAAAATAGTCATTATGTTTTAATGAACATTCGGTTATCCGATCGCCGTTCAGAAGCGTGCCGTTGCCGCTTTTGAGGTCTTTTAAGAAATAACTGCCGTCCAGGTAATAAATTTCGGCGTGGCGCCTGGAAACTTTAGAATCATTAACCGACAGGTTGCAGTTGGGCTCCCGCCCGATAAGAAATTTGTTGTCCGTGTTAAGTTCGAATGTTTTTCCTTTTGCTTCACCCCCGACCACTTTTATGAAGGGCATAAAACTTTCCTTTTAATCGCATTGTTTTATAGGGTTTTCGACCGGAACTATTTTTCCATCCACCAATCTTATCATACGATGCGCCTTTTTGGCAATATTTTCATCATGTGTGACTATGACAAAAGTTTGTCCGGAGTTTTTATTCATTTCCCATATAAGCGCCTGGATTTCCTGGCTGGTTGTCTGGTCAAGGTTCCCGGTCGGTTCATCGCAGAATATTATTTCCGGTTCGGTGATAAGTGCCCGGGCAATGGCTACTCTCTGGCTCTCTCCTCCGGAAAGCTGGTTTGCCCGATGGTTTAAACGTGCGCCCAATCCCAGTTTTTCCAATAAGTCATACGCGCGTTTGTATAAACCTGATTTATTGATAAACCAAGAAAAGTAAGAATGCTTAATCATAAACGGAAGGACGGCGTTTTCCACGACCGTTAATTCCGGGATAAGATGGTAAAACTGGAAGACAAAGCCGAAAGTGGTATTGCGCAAGAAGGCTGCTTGTGAGGCCGAAAAAAGCGCCGTATCCTGCTCCTTGAACAATATTTTTCCCGCCGTCGGTTTATCCAATAACCCCATAAGATGTAACAAAGTGCTTTTACCCGCACCCGAAGGCCCGACAATGGAGAAAATTTCTCCCTTCCTTATCTGGAAAGAAATTTCCTTGAGGACAGCCAGTTTGCTGTCACCGCTGGGGAATTCTTTCCCTGTATTTTTTGCCTGTATAATGATATCACTCATAACGCAATGCTTCAACCGGCTCCATCCTGGCTGCTTTGATTGCCGGGTAAATACTGAAAATAATACTAACGCTTACAGTTGCGATGGTAATTATTATGATTGTAGGAACATCAATTTCCCATGGAATTTTATCTATTCTGTAAATATTAGTGGGAAAAACCTCAAGCCCAAACCAGCTCTTCAGAAGAAATTGTATCTTGTTTAGATTGATTGTAAAAAGATATCCGCTGACGACTCCAAAGAGGCATCCCAGGAACGAGATAATCAATCCCTGGCATAAAAACAACTGCATGATGCCGTAGCGAGTGCTGCCTAAGGAAGAAAGGATTCCGATATCCTTGGTTTTTTCCACCACCCTCATCGTAAGCATTGCCAGTATGTTAAAGCAGGCGACGATTACCACGCAGAAAAGTATGATGGCGTTGATTCTTTTTTCCACAGTTACCGCGGTGAGAAACGTTTCTTTTTCTTCTTCCCATGTTCTTACCTGAAAGTAACGTTCCCTTTTGCTGTTACCGAGGATTTCGTTAATTCGGCGGATAACTACTTCAGCGTATTTATAATCGGTCAGGCGGATAGTGATTTTAGTTATATCCGGTGTTTTAAGGAATGACTGTGCTTGGTGTAACGGCAGGTAGAGCGCGACGCTGTCCTGATCAAAAAGTCCGCTATTAAATTCATCGACGATGGTAAATTCTCCTTGTTGGGTTTGTAACATGCCGTCACGGCTTAATACTGTGGTTAGGGCAATGGTTTGTCCTTTTTCCCAGTTTATGAACTGTGTTTCAGGTTGTCCCGTGCCCAGTTCGAACGCGCCGACATAGCGTCCGACGATTGCGCCTGGCGGATTCGGGTCTTTGCCTTCAAGGCGGAAATCAGTCGTTGGTTGATAAACCAGATATTTGGATAAGTTGCTGACTTTATCTTCGGTTGCCGGTTCTATGCCGATTACCATTACCGGAGCGCCGCGGTTATCTTTGGTTGAAAGCATTGCCCCCCATTCCAGCCTAGGTGAGGCGTAAGCTACGTAAGATATGGCGCGTATTTCCGCAAGAAGCTGTTGGGAATCTACTTTGTAATCACCGAAAAATCTGGAAAAAGTCTTGAATTCATCCGATACCGAAACGGACATGTCTGATGAAATACCCCGGATTTTCTGGCGGACGTCCCGTACGAACCCTCCCATTACAGAGGTAACGATGATTAAAACCATCACGCCCACGGCTATGCCGGCGATGGAGAAGAAAATAATCTTGCGTGAAAGCAGGTAACGCCAGGCTAAGAATAGTTTATACATAAGGTTAGATACTTTTTGATTACTTATCCCGTAACGTAGGGAACAGTATCACATCCCTGATAGACGGCGCATTGGTCAGGACCATTACCAGCCGGTCAATCCCGATTCCCAAACCCCCGGCAGGGGGCATGCCGTGTTCCATCGCCGTGATGAAATCTTCATCCAGTTTTACCGAGCCGTCTGCCTTGCGCGCCAGTTGTTCTTCAAATCTTTTTCTCTGGTCTAAGGGGTCGTTCAACTCGGTAAAGGCGTTCGCCATTTCCATCCCGCAAATGAACATCTCAAACCGCTCGCATATTTCTGGCGTTCCTGCTTTTGCCTTGGTCAGGGGGCAGATGGCAGTCGGGTATTGCGTCAGGAAAACCGGGCCCTCAAGGTGCGGTTCGACCACCTTTTCAAATAAGTCATTCGCTATCGCATCGGCAGATTTGCCTTTTATGTCTATTCTCAATTCCTTTGCCTTGGCAAGCACTTTTTCCGTATCTTCCCAATTGCATCCGGCGTATTTTTGGAAAAGTCCCATATAACTTTGGCGTTGCCAGGGAGGGGTGAAGTCAATCTCCTTCTCCCCGTATTTAATTTTGTATGCCCCATGGATTTCTTTTGACAGGTTGACGAATAACTGCTCGGTTAATTCCATCATGTCGTTGTAATCGCCGTATGCCTGGTAGACCTCCATCATGGTGAATTCGGGATTATGCTTGGTGTCAATCCCTTCGTTGCGGAAATTGCGGTTGATTTCGTAGACCTTTTCCATCCCGCCGACCAAAAGTCTTTTTAGGTATAATTCCGGGGCGATTCTTAAATATAAATCCATGTCAAGTGTATTGTGATGGGTGATGAACGGCCGTGCTGTAGCGCCGCCCGGAATCGGATGCATCATCGGCGTTTCCACTTCCATAAAACCTTTGGAAGCCATGAAATTGCGGATGTAATTTATGATTTTAGTCCTTTTGAGGAAGACATCCAGGACCTCATCGTTCACAATCAAGTCCAAGTAGCGCTGACGGTACCGGAGATCCACATCCGTAAGCCCGTGCCATTTCTCAGGCAGAGGCAGTAATGATTTGGAAAGCATGGTAAAATCTTCTGCGAAAATAGTAATTTCACCGGTCTTGCTTTTGGCAAGCGCACCTTTAACGCCGACGATATCGCCCAGGTCGAAAGTCTCATAAAGCTGGAAGAGTTTGTCGCCGACTTTATCCTTCTTTATATAGACCTGGATTTTGCCGGTCCAGTCTTTCATATCGAGGAAGGATGCTTTGCCGTGCTTGCGGATGGCGAGAATTCTGCCTGCGGCCGTAACCGTCTTGGATTCCTCGTAATTATCCTTGATGGTTTTGATAGCGGTGGTTGCCGGAAATTTTACGCCAAAAGGGTCAAAACCCAATACTTTTACTGCCTCCAAGTTTTTGATACGTTGTTGTTGTTGCTCGTTCATAAGGGTATAGCATAGTAAATTCACCCGATTAAATCAATATATATTGCTATAGTCCTGAGTCGGACAAGTGGGGACAAAGGGCAAGCGATAAAAACACGGAAGTTAAATTTTAGGCTTGATCTTAATTTACAGCAATGATATTATTATATAAGGATTATTACAGGTTTTACCGATTAAAATAAGTGTTCTTAGCGGATGGATTCTATCCGCAAAGGAAAGTATGCTTAAAGTGGTGCTGGCAAAACCAGATGAAATCCTCTACGAAGGGTTGGCGGAATCGGTCTTTCTGCCCGGCGAATACGGCGAGTTTGAGATATTAACTTTCCACGCGCCGGTTATGAGCGTCTTGAAAAAAGGTTTGGTCAGGATTGATGACCGTATTTTTAGTATCAGTGATGGAATAGCCAAATTCGATGAAAATAATGAATTGGTGATTCTTGCCGGTTCGGGGACGGCATAATTAAGGGATAAGGAGAATGGTTTAATATGAGTTTTGAACAGGCAATTTTGGCGGTTTTAATATTGCTTTCCGTTACCATCGGGCCGTCTTTTATCATCGGTGTGGTTGGTTATGCGAGTATCCAGGCTTTAGGCCGTAATCCTTCCGCCGCGCCGAAAATCCAGCTTGCCATGATTGTTTCCTTTATCTTTGCCGAAGCAATCGCGATTATTGCTTTGCTTGTTGCTTTTAACTTGTTCCTGCCGTCGCCGCCGGCGAAGTAACGCTTTGGTATTATTCAATATGGGGCAGGGGAAAAAGTTAGTTTTTTGAGCAGGAGTCCGCCAAAGGCGGATCCTCCTATGGAGGAATAAAAAATGCCGACAGAAATGATTGTTGCCGTGGTCATTTTAAACGTGTTTATCTTTGCCGGCTTGATTTTCGTGATGAGGCGGATTATGGGAGGCCATGCCGAAAGAGCCGTCCAGAGGCTGCAAAAGCTTAATGAAGAAAACCTCAGGCGCGAGCTTGAATTGAAGCGCAAGCTGGACGAAGCGGAAAAAACTTATAAGCAGCGCGTAAGCGATGCAGAAAAGACCGCCGAAAAAATAAGGGAAACCGCCCAGAAAGAAGCCATGGAAATGAAGGAAAGGATTACCAGCCGGGCGAATGATGAGCGCAATGAAATCATCGCGGATGGACGGGATGAAATCAAGGAAATCAAGGCGCAGGCGCTTAAGGAAACGGAAATTTCCGCCCTGGATAAAATGGGGGATGCTTTCAGGCTGACGCTTTCCCAGGAGTTGAATAAATCTCTCCATGATTATTTCCTGAATAAAATACTGGGGGAGCTCGCCTCCATAAAATTATCTCCGGATTTATTGGGCAAAGAGGTACATGTTACTTCTCCGTATCCGTTGGATGCCGAGCAGAAAAGAAAACTTCAGCAGGAGTTGGAGACCAAGATAAAACGCAAGACGGATTTTAAGGAAGAGATTGACCCAAAATATATGGCAGGGCTTTATATCAGAATCGGCGATGTCGTAATTGACGGCACGCTTTATAATAAAATCAGGCAAACAGTGGATTCATTAAAAGGCCCCGCTCCACTGCGTTTTCCGCCATAGGCGGAAATAATCGGGGCCTTCGGCAGTATGGGGGCAGGGAGTCCCAGAATAGGGTGGTGTTACGGCACAATCTAGGAGTGACCGCTGAGGGCCGGTATAAATTTATTAATATGGAAACAAGTCAAAACGCGCTAAGGCATAATGGCCTTATAGAGATTAAGGAAACCGGGATAGTTAAAGATATCCGGCAGGGCATTGCCCGTATTGAAGGGTTTCCGTCATGCATCTTCGGCCAGATAGTCCGTTTTAGCGGCGGCGCAAAGGGTATTGTTATTGGCTTTAATGAAAAGGACGTTATGGTTCTGGTTCTAGGCGATGGAACTTCGGTCCGTTCAGGTGAGGAAATCTCAAGCCAGGTGGAGCCCTTCAGGGTGCCGGTCGGGACAAACTTTGTCGGCCGCGTGGTAAACGCCCTGGCCGAGCCCATAGACCGCAGAGGCTCGATAGAATCTTCCGATTATTATCCCTTATTCCGCGAGGCAGTCGGTGTCATTGACAGGATGCCTATCGAAGAAGGATTGGAAACAGGGATTAAAATAATAGATACTTGTTTGCCTATCGGCCGAGGTCAAAGGGAATTAATTATCGGTGACCGCATGTCCGGTAAAACCACCATTTCACTGGATACGATTCTTAACCAGAAAGGCAAAGACGTCACTTGCATATATTGCTGTATTGGCCGCAGCCACAGCTCGCTTTTAAAGATTATACAATTGTTGCAGGAACACAAAGCCATGGATTATACGATTGTCGTGGCGGCGACCGGCGCTGATTCGGCCAATGCGCAATATCTCGCCCCGTATACGGCCGCGGCGCTGGGCGAATATTTCATGTTCAATGGTAAACACGTTTTTGTTACCTTTGACGACTTAACACGCCACGCCTGGGCATGGCGCCAGGTGGCGCTTTTGATGGACCGCTCTCCCGGGCGCGAGGCGTATCCCGGAGATATTTTCTATACGCATTCGTCGCTTTTGGAAAGGGCCGGTAAATTAAATAAAGCCATGGGTGAAGGCTCGATGACTTTTTTCCCCATTGTTGAAACCCTCCAGGGAGATTTTTCCGGATATATCCAGACCAATCTTATTTCCATAACCGACGGGCAGGTTTACCTTTCCACACAGCTTTTCTTTGAAGGGTTCAAGCCGGCTATAGACTTGGGGCTATCGGTTTCCCGTATCGGCAGCAAGGCCCAGTGCCCGGCAATAAGGGACGTCAGCAAGATGTTGCGCCTGGAATATGTGCAATACCGCGATCTCCTTAAAATGACGCGTTTGCGGACCCGTTATTCGCCCGAAGTGGAAGCCAAACTAAAACGGGGCCAGATATTGACAACGCTTTTAACCCAGGATAAATCAAAGCCGTTATCGGTCGTGGAGGAAATTATCCTGTTTTATGCTTACAAAATACACATGTTGGATTTGTTATCACCTGAGGACATACAGCTTTTTAAAACCAATGCCTTGCAGGTGATTAAAGATAATTATCCTTATCTTGTGGCGACTCTTGAGAAAGACAAGAAATTGAACCCTGAAATTACGACACAGCTGGACAAGGCATTGATGGAATTAATGAAGCGCCTAAAAGCCAAAAAAGAGCAGGCGGTCTAATAAATAATTATGCGTTCCATTATAGAGCTGAAAAAAGACATATTGTTTAACCGCGAAATGGGCGAGTTGATTGACATTTTAAAGAAAACCGCCGTTTCGCAGTTCCAATCTTTGTTTAGCAGGAAAAAAACATTGACTATTCCGGAACGCTATTTGCATCTTATGGAAAGCATGTTTGATATGATTAATTTCACCCGGATACACCACCCGGCCTTGGTAAACCCCGTTGAAAACGTCATGTCCATTCTCATTACTTCAGACATGGGATTTCTGGGCGGGGTCAATTCGGCGATTATTGATGATGCCATGAGGAATATTAAGCGAAATGATAAAGTTGTTTTCTTTGTCATGGGCGAAAAAGGCAGGGATTACCTATTAGATTCAGGCAAGGATTACGATTTTCTGCCGGCCATCAGCGACGAGGTAAAATTAAGCGAGGCGGAAACGGTCGGGCAATATATCTTTTCCACCTGCATCAGGAATAAAATCGGCCGTGTGATTATTACTTACCCTAAGTTTTTCTCTTTCGGCCATCAGGAGATAGAAACCCTGCAATTATTGCCGCGCCAGAAACCGGAGCCGGTTAATGAATCTCCGGACGCTAAAACAAGTGGAGAGGAGCAGAAAGATAAAACTGCTTCGCCCGAACCTAAACAAATGGCTGCTGATTTTTACAATAGGATTATTTATGAGCCGTTTATCGACCGGACGGCGGATTATCTTTTAAGGAAGTGGCTGGTCCACCGTCTTTATGATATATTCTGGCACAGTAAGCTTTCCGAGTTTGCCGCCCGGGCAAACCATCTGGAAGGAAGTATTAAAGAGCTTGAAGATATCAAAAAGGCTTTGTCCTTCCAGTATTTTCGTAATAAGCGTGAAATAACAGACCGGACTTTGCGCGATATATTCGGCGGAAAGATTTCGGTCAACCGGGCAAAGACAAATAACTGAAAAAGATAAAATATTATGAATGAAGGTAAAATAATTTCTGTCCAGGGGCCGGTGGTTGACGTAAAATTCGGCGAAGACGACGTCCTGCCGAAAATCTATGAATTGCTCGCCGCCGAAACTTATGACAAGCGTAATGTCCCGCTTGAAGTCATAGAACATCTTACCGGAAATGTCGCCCGATGTATTGCCTTAAAGCAGACCCACGACCTTCAACGTAACAGCCCGGTAAAAGCCAGCGGCGCGGCCATCAAAGTCCCTGTCGGCAAAAACATATTCGGCCGCCTTATGAATGTCCTGGGTGAACCGATTGATAAGCGCGGCGAGATTAAGACGGAAGAGTATCTCCCTGCCAGGCGACAGAAAGACCTGACTGTCCGTGTTACCCACCGAGGACTTAAAAACGAATTTATCGAAACCGGCATGAAAGTAATTGACCTTTTGTTCCCCCTGGTTAAAGGCAGCAAATCCGGGCTTCTGGGTGGCGCCGGCCTTGGCAAGACCCAGCTCGTTTTGGAAATCATCCATAACATCACGGAAAAACAGGAAGCCATCGCCATATTTACCGGTGTGGGCGAACGCATCAGGGAAGGAAACGAACTTTATTACGAATTCGAAAGCCGTAAAATGCTGGATAAAGTCATCCTGGTTTTCGGGCAGATGAACGAATCGCCCGGCGCCCGTTTTGAAGTATCTCAAACCGGCGTGACTATTGCCGAACACTTTCTGGAAAGCGGTAAAGATGTCCTCTTCTTCGTGGATAATATTTTCCGTTTCGTCCAGGCTGGGAGCGAACTTTCCACCCTGATGGGACGCACCCCTTCGGAAACCGGCTACCAGCCAACTTTATTGTCAGAGATGAGCAGTTTCCAGGAACGTATCCGTTCCACTTCCCAGGGTTCGATTACCGCCATCGAAGCCGTCTATGTGCCCAGCGACGACCTTTCCGACCAGGCCGTGGTCTGCACCTTTGGTTATCTTGATTCCATCATCGTGCTCTCGCGTGAAAAAGTCCAGGCTGGCCTTTATCCGGCGGTTGATCCCCTGGCTTCTTCCAGTTTCTCGCTTTCCCCGGAAGTCGTGGGCTTGAGGCATTATCGTATTGCCATGGATGTCCTAAAGATTCTCAATAAATATGAAGAGTTAAAACGTATCGTCGCGGTCATCGGCTTGGAAGAAATTTCCAAGGAAGACCGCCTGACTTACGAGCGCGCCCGGAAACTGCTTAACTTCCTCACCCAGCCGTTTTTCACCAGCGAAATGTATACCGGCAAAAAAGGCGAATACGTGCCTCTGGAAAAGACGCTTGACGGCTGCGAAAAAATCGCCTCGGGCGAATTAGATAAAACACCGGTGGACAGCTTCTATATGATCGGCGCGGTCTAGAACTGCGACAGGAATCCGATGTGGTTCTCCGTGAAAAGCCTGATATCGTTGATATGATACTTTAACATGGCGATTCTTTCCACTCCCATGCCGAAGGCAAAGCCGGTGTATTTTTCCGAATCATAGCCGACATTTTCCAGGACATTCGGATGGACCATCCCGGAGCCCAGTATTTCTATCCAGCCTTCGCCATGGCAGGTAGGGCAGGGTTCATTTTTCTCATTTACTTTTTTGCCACTACATATAATACAGGTGATATCCACCTCGGCGCTCGGCTCGGTGAATGGGAAAAACGACGGACGGAAGCGCATCTCGGTTGCCGCCCCGAAAGCCTCTTTGCAGAATACATCGAGAATCCCTTTAAGATGCGTAAAGGCAATTCCTTCTCCGACCATCAATCCTTCCACCTGGTGGAACATCGGGAAATGCTTGGGGCTGGGTTTATCCGGGCGGAAGACCTTGCCAGGCACAAGCACCTTGATGGGCGGCTTCCTGTTTTGCATCACCCTTATCTGGACAGGGGAGGTGTGGCTCCTTAAAAGCCACTTCCCATGCTTGGCCGATGGGTCATCGGTTTTTACATTAAGGTAAAAAGTGTCAAAGGCATCCCGTGAAGGATGGTTAAGCGGAATATTCAAAGCCGTGAAATTGTGGTATTCGTCCTCTATTTCCGGTCCGTAAGCGATTTCAAATCCCATCCGGGAGAAAATCCCACAGATATCGGCAAGCGTGCGGTAAACCGGATGCTGCCGTCCGATATTTTTATCCTCTCCGGGCAGGGTAAAATCCGGCAAATCTCCGGAAGCCTGGGGAACTGATTTTAAGCTTGGTTCAGTTTCCGCTATCTTTTGGGTCAGGAGATTCTTAAACTCGTTAATCAGGCGTCCGGCCTGCCCCTTTTCCTCGTTAGAAAGTTGCGGGATGCGGCCGGTCAGGTCGCGCAGGATACCTTTCCTTCCCAGGTATTTGGTGTTAAAGGAATCAAGCGCGGCGGAATCCTTCACTGCGCCAAGTTCCCTTAAAGCATTCTCTTTAACGGATTCTAAAACCTCTTGGAAACTCATAATGGAATTAATTTATATTATCTATTTCTCTGCTGGTCAAGGAAATTCGTTGCCACCAAGGCACGAAGGCACTAAGTACGGCAAATCATAATTAGGTGCCCGAAATCAGAGTGTAGCGTCCCGATGGATATCGGGGCATCTGTGTCCCGACGTAACGTCGGGGCGCTGCTTTGTAAGGACATGCATAGATCTTTTTGGATACTTATTTATGATTTGCTGTGCTAAGAAGATAAAGAAGAAAATTAAATTTCTCTTTGTGTCTTGGTGGCTAAGGGAAAAAGATTGACAAACCCACTTCATAAGGATATTATGTAGTAATCAATAACGATTAAGGAGGATGTTTTATGAAGCGTTTATGCACGATACTGTTTGTGGGAATGATTGCCTTATTCTTGACTGGTTGCGTGGTTTATTCCCATCCGGCTCACTACCCGACAACCACTCACTTCGTTTACACGGATATGGAATGGGTCGTCTGGAATTATTACGATTGGGATTACGATACGGTCGTCAGAATCCATTCATACAACTATTCACCGGAGTATGTCAACCTGATTCTTTTCCTGGCGTATCACAGCCACGTCGACCCGGTGCTTATCATAGGTTGGCACAGGGAAGGCGTTTCCTGGGTGGAAATCACCACGCGCCGCCTGAGGCTTGACCCGGTGATTTTCTTCGCACATATTCCTCCTGATACAAAACTCGGGTCGCCTTACGGGAAGGCATACGGCCATTACTGGAAGAATCCGCGCGCCATTGTTCTGACCGAACACGATATGATAAACCTGGTGCACCTCAAGGTAACCTGCGAGGCGTTCCACATACAACCCGTAGATGTCATCAGGCATCACGAACGTGGTGACGATTTCAATAGAATAGTCCGGCGGGAGATTGATTCGGACAGGAAAATAAAATCAGTCAAGGGGCATGAATGGGATAAACATTCTTACGAACAGGATAAAGAAAAGCACGGCAATAATCGCCCCGGAAAAGACAAGCCGGGCAGGGAAAATAAGCCTGACAAGGACAAACCGCATCAAGGCAAATCGGATAAGGTTGAGCCGGGCAAAGACAAGCCTACCAAGAATGATTCCGGCAGTCCCGACAACGGTCGGGATAAACCCGGTAAGGACAAGCCAGGTAAGGATAAACCGGATAAGGACGATAAAGACCACGGCAAAGGTAAGGATAAGAAATAAATTCAATGTTGTTATTCGGAACGGCAGGAGTACCCCGCTCCTCTAAAGAAGGAAATACCATTTCCGGTATCGAGCGCATCAAGGAGCTCGGTCTCGATGCCATGGAGCTCGAATTTGTCCACGGGGTAAATCTCTCATCTCAGCTTGCGGAAAAAGTCCGTGAAGCCAAAGAGCGCCTCGGTATCCGCCTGACCTGCCATGCTCCGTATTTCATTAATCTAAATTCAGACGAGAAGCCAAAATACGAAGCCAGCATCAAGCGCATTATGGATAGCGCCAGAATCGGCTTTATAGCGGGAGTGGAAAACGTTACCTTCCACGCCGGGTTTTACCAAGGGGGCGAACCGGAAGCGGTATATCAGAAGATTAAAGGCGGATTTGAGAAAATACTGAATGGCTTGGCTAAAGAGAAAATCAAAATCAGGCTTACTCCTGAACTTACCGGAAAGGGTAGCCAGTTCGGGTCACTTGAAGAGTTATTGAGATTGGCAAGTGAATTGGCTCGTGGTGAGCTAGCCGAATCCATTGGCGTTGGCTTATGCCTGGATATCTCCCATCTGCACGCCAGAAGCGGCGGCGCGTTTAATACCAGGGCGGAATTTGACAGCGTCTGGAAACAGATTAAAAAGTCGCTGGGCGCGAAGGGGCTGGAAGACATACGAATTCATATTTCCGGCATCAGGTATTCGGCTAAGGGCGAGTTAGAGCACCTTAACTTGAAAGATAGCGATTTTAATTATAAGGATTTTGTCGAGTCTTTGAAAGCGAATAAAATCGGCGGTATCGCCATCTGCGAAAGCCCGAACCTTGAAGGCGATGCCCTGATGCTTAAGAAACTTTATACGCAAAGGTAGGTATGTAGGCTTATTATAGACCTCTTTTATCTCAAATCCGTTTATATTAATATTTAATCGTAGAAATAGAACTTAAAGGAAAATGCTGGGACGGCTCTGCCTGGCGTATCTCAAGAATACATCCCCTCATGAATCCTGCTGTTAGCTTTCCCCCTAACACCAATAAATACAAGCTGTTATAAAGAGGGGGGCTACCCCTACACCCTTGTATTAGTATTCCTACACTCTGCTAACCTAAGGCCTTAACCTGGCTAACCTAACTCCTACACCTGGCTAACCTAAGGCATACACCTTGCTAACCTAACCCATTAACCTCGATAACCTAACTCCTGCACCTTGATAATCTTACCTAATACACCCCCTAAAAAATAAAGCTCCCTGCCTTGCCCTATTCCCTATGGGGGCTGTCTTGCAAAGGTTTGCCCGGATGATGGAGGGGGTAGCCCGGAACATTCCCCCTATGTTCGCCCTTATGGTTCAGAATGACACTTTTAATATGGCCTAAATGGGAATTTTATGAACAGGCTCTTTAGTTCCAACATCTTATATAACAAAGAGTTATCGTTTGTTTCCATGCTTGACTATGTGCCATTCTATACTATCCCCGAACTCTTAGGACGTCGCTTCGCTACGCATTAAGACACCGGAACAGTTAAACGACTGTTCAGACTTGTTAAAGCTTTACTTGACATTTGAAGTTTATTATTGTAAGTTTGCATTGTAATTGCAAATATACAAGTAAAGGGTAATATGAGTAAGGCATAAGTAAAAGCGTTCCCTTTTAGTGATTTTATAGGGATGATATAATTCATCCTGTTTGATAACAGATTATGAAATTCCTGATTACAGCCGGGCCGACACGCGAGCCGATTGACGCGGTGCGCTATATCTCCAACTTCTCCTCAGGCAAGATGGGCTACGCGCTGGCAAAGGAGGCGGTAAAGAGAGGGAATAAAGTAATATTGATAAGCGGCCCTGTAGCCACGGAGACACAGAGCTCACAGAGAAAAGCATCTGTAAGTTTAATAAAAGTGGAAACAACAGAACAGATGCGCAAGACGGTTCTTAAATACATTCCAAAGGCGAATTGCCTGATAATGGCCGCGGCTGTGAGCGATTACCGCCCGGCTCACACACTCCAAGGCAAAATGAAGAAAACACAGGATAAAATCAGCCTCAAACTGGTGCGCAACCCCGATATACTTAAAGAAATCGGCGCCAAAACCCGAAATAAGATATTAGTGGGGTTTGCGCTGGAGACAAAGAATCTCCTTAAATACGCCCGCGCCAAGGCGCGGGAAAAACGGCTGGATTATATCGTGGCTAATCCGGCGTCGGTTATCGGCAGGGATTCAAGCGATGCCATGGTCCTGGATAGCCAGGGCCGTATTATCAAGCAGTTCAGGCAAGCCTCCAAGGCAACCATTGCCAGATTTATTATAAGGCTGGCAGAAAAAAGTAGCGAGTAGCGAGGATGGAGTAGAGAGCCTTTCCTCAATACACGCTACACACTACTCGATACTTTTATATGTCCTTTTTCGAATCATTTATATTAGGCCTCATCCAGGGCATTGCCGAATTCCTGCCCATCAGCAGTTCGGGCCATTTGGCTATCGGCGAGGCGGTCTTCGGTATGAAAGACCCTGAGGCCAACCTTGCCTTTATCGTATTCCTCCATCTTGTTTCCGTCCTGGCAATCCTTGTCGCCTTGTTCGATGAGATAAAGGATATTATCTTTGGAATGAGGTTCAAGGCGGTTTTATGGGTAATAGTCGGGACGATTCCGGCCGGCGTTATCGGGCTCTTGTTTAATGATAAGGTGGATAAGTTATTCGACCCGGCGCATCTCTATCTGGTCGGGATAGCCTTAATCATTAACGGGTTTATCCTCCTGGCAGGCGAGATTAGCGGCTGGGGAGAAGGAGCCAGTGTGGATAAGGTCGGATTCAAGAATTCACTGCTTATCGGTATCGCGCAGGCAATCGCCATTATTCCGGGGATTTCGCGCTCCGGCTCGACCGTTTCAGGCGGGCTGGCCTTTGGCTTAAAGAAAAAGGACGCGGTGGTATATTCGTTTTTACTGGCGATTCCGGTGATTCTGGGCGCGGCATACCTGGAGCTTAAAGATTTCGGTAAATTTAAGGAGACTTTCCAGCCGATACCTATAATTACGGCAGGGATAACCTGCTTTATTACCAGCATTATCGCCATAAAGATTTTGATGCGGGTGGTGCAGAAAAGCAAACTGCATTACTTCAGCTTCTATTGCTTTTTCGCGGGCGCGGCAACGATAATCTGGTTTGTATTGAAGTAAAAAATGTCTAAAGAAGAGAACAATAAGAAATCCGTAGGCAAGCAAAGGCTATTAGGGGTATTCCTCTTTTGCTTCGGCTTGTTCCTGATGCTTTCGCTGGTGACGTATTCTCCGCATGATTATGCCGACGTGGCGTATCCGGTCAATAAGACCGTTGCCAACAAGGCCGGGAGCATCGGGGCGTTTCTGGCGTATTACGCGTTTCTCTTTTTCGGGATAGTGGCGTTTGTCGCAGCAATCTTTATCTCGTTCTGGGGAATCCTGCGTTTTGCCAAAAGGGAAATACCTTCCTTTGCCATTAAGATAGCCAGCCTGGCCATATTCATATTCTCGTCTTGCATGCTGGTGGCTTTGATGACGCCGGAGAGCTTCACGGCATGGAATTTATCCGTTAAGATGGAAAGCTTCGGCGGGTTTATCGGGCAGGCGTTAAGCTCGACTGCGACAGCATATTTCGGATATTTCGGCAGTTATATCCTGGCGTTATTCCTGATGGTGATTGCGGCGACGCTGGCAACCGATTGGATAGCTTATTACGTGGCGCTCTGGTTCTACCAGGCGGCCTTAAAGCCTTTGGGCGTGAAACTCATGGCGAAGATAGCCAATCGCTTTAAACCTAAGCCCGTGATTAACTTCCCCGCTCCGACTATCGGCTCGGGCGGCGGAACGGCCGTGATTACAGCCGCACCGGAAGGTGCGGATGATAAGGATGACTCCGCTGTCGCTACGGAGGATGAGGAAGAGAATAATATAGAGGAAGAAGAAACGAATGAGGATTCCGAAGAGGCCGAAGGGGTGACTTTCGGGGGAGAATTAGCGCCAGCGGCAACGGCAGATGTTCCCGCAGGGCCGAAGCCCAAAAAGGCGCCTAAGGCAGTGCAGCCGATTTCCGAGTTTATCCTGCCGCCGATTGATTTATTGGAAGATGCCGAGGCGCTGGATACCGCCAATGATGAGAAAGCCATACGGGATTGCATTCTGGTTATCGAATCCACTTTGAGCAACTTCGGCGTGGTGGCGCGGGTGACCCACGTGGAAAAGGGCCCGGTCGTGACGAGCTACGAAATAGAGTTGGGGCCGGGAATCAGCGTCCACAAGATTGCCGGGATGGCGGATGATTTCGCGATAGCGCTTAAGGCGCCTAATGTCCGGATCGTCGCGCCGATTCCGGGGAAATCAACCGTCGGGATAGAAGTGCCGAATGCCTTTAAGGGAATCGTCCGCGTCAAAGAGCTCCTGCTTGCCAATCCGGAAGCCAGCCAGAAAGCGGCGCTGCCTTTGTTTATCGGGAAAGACGCTTCGGGAGCGCCTTTGATTAAAGACCTGGCGGATATGCCGCATCTATTGATTGCCGGGACGACCGGCTCGGGAAAATCCATCTGCGTTTCCAGCATCATACTTTCGTTATTAATGACCAAGACGCCGGAGCAGATGAAGTTGCTTTTGATAGACCCGAAGATGGTCGAGCTTTCGGCGTTTAAGGATATCCCTCATTTAATCAGCCCGGTGGTGACGGATATGCGCCGCGCGCCGTTGGTTCTCAAATGGATTGTCCGGACGATGGATGAGCGATATGAACTTTTCTTAAGGACAGGCGTTAAGAAGATAGAAAGTTATAACCAGTTGAGCGAGGAGAAAATCAGGGAAAAGCTTTCCGAAGACGGCGAAGCGCCGGTGGATGTGCCGATACGCCTGCCGTATATCGTGGTCTTTATAGATGAACTGGCTGATTTGATGATGGCGGCATCGGACGATGTGGAAACGGCCATAACGAGGATATCGCAGAAATCCAGGGCGGTCGGGATTCATTTAGTGATGGCGACCCAGCGCCCGAGCGTGGATGTGATTACCGGACTGATTAAATCCAATATGCCGGCGAGGATTGCCTTTAAGGTAGCCTCCAAAATAGATTCGCGCACCATACTTGACCGGAACGGCGCGGAGAAACTGCTCGGACAGGGCGATATGCTGATGTTACAGCCTTCGTCAACCGACCTCATCCGCACGCAGGGGACATTTGTGAGCGAGAAGGAAAGCCGCGAGGTGATGAACTTCCTTAAGAAACAGCGCGAGCCCATCTTTGACGACGAATTGCTGGAGCTGGAAAATAAGGATGCCATGGAAGAAATCGAAGCCGACCCCTTATTTGAAGAGGCCGCCAAGATAGTGCTGGAGACCCAGCGCGGAAGCGTTTCGCTTATCCAGCGCCGCCTGGCAATCGGCTATACGCGCGCGGCAAGATTGGTTGACATGATGGCGCGGGTCGGAATCGTCGGCGCATACAAAAACAGCAAGGCGCGCGAAGTGGTAATGACCCTTGATGAATGGACCCAGCGGAAGAATAACTGATTGCTGCCCGCCTTGACCTTTCAAAACAACCTTCCAGAAACAGCTAATCCGGCTTGCTTACGGCAATATGGTCCATGATATTCAGCCAGATATTGTAATTAGTATCCGCGGTCAACGCGTATAGCGGGTTGACTTTCTGGACGTCCAGGATAAAGCCCAGGGCGAAGATGATATACATCCTTAAATCCATGTTCTGTTCGTTTTTATAGGCTTTAATGAGGGTATCCACGGATTCTTTATTGCCGACATAGGCCAGCCCGTGAGCGGCCCTTTGCAGTATCTGCATGGGCGCTTTTTTCTCCTTAAGGTGCTTGTGCAATATTTCCAGCACCTCTTTCTTTTTGCCAAGCATGCAAAGAGCGACGGTCAGGTTATTATAAACCGGGTTTGCGATATTCAGGTCTTCCTGCGCCTTTTTATAAAGGGCTTCAAGCGGCGGCACAGCCTGTTCATCGCCAATCATCCCTAAAGCCTGGATGGCGTATATGAAAGAGACCGGGTCGGCGTATTGCTCGTTTTTAACCGTGTTAATAAGCGGCTGGACGGATTTTTTGTCCTTAAGAATCCCAAGCGCGACAATAACAGCCGGGCGGACCAGGCGTTCCTTTTTATCGGCGAGCAGTTCCCTGAGCTTGGCGGCTGATTTTTCGTCCCCGATGATTCCAAGCGCGATTATGCAAAAACCTTTTACCATGTAATCGGTTTTCTTGGAGCTGATAAGCTGGACCAGAGGGTCATAGGCCGTTTTATCCCCTAATTGAGCCAGGGCGATGGAGGCAAACTCAAGAACCGAGCTGTCTTTATCGCTTTGGAGAAGATTAAGGATATCTTTTTTGGCATCAGGAGTTTTTAATAATCCTAAAGCTATTGCAACAGAGGCCCTGATAGCGCCGGTTTTATCGGACAGGGCCTTTCTTAATTCGGGAAGGACTTCAGGTTCTTTAATCCGGCCCAAGGCTAAGGCGGCATAGGCTCGTTCCTGCAGCGTTTTTTTTGTATCGGTAAGTATCCCCGATAAAAGCGCGATAGCAGATTTTTCCTGCAGATTGCCCAGGGAAAGAATGGCCGAGCAGGTTACGTTTATGGGCGTCTTTTTATCCTGTTTTAAAACGTCTTTCAAGGCTTCCGTAGCCGCCGGGTCCTTGATATAACCTAGCGCCAAAGCCGCGTAAGATTTGCTTATTTCCGTGGAATCAGAGGAAAAAAGGAAAGTTTTGATCGCATCGATAGAAGTCGTATCTCCGTATATGCCCAAAGCCAGATACGCCGTGTTTTTGACATCATAGTTAGGATGCATCATGGCTTCTTTTAAATAGGGCAGTCCGTTTTTTTCCCTGAATTTTCCCAGCGCCAAAGCGGCCATTGCCTGCGCCAGCGGGTTTTTATCGTTTTTTAGCGCATCGGCTAACGTATCGATTATTTCTTTTACGGCATTCAAGCTTACGCTTTGGGTTTCGTTCCCGTCACCTATTTCTTCCTTAAGCTTCACCGGTTCTTTAAAGGGAAGATGATTCAGGCGGTTTCTTATCCACCATATTTCCCATGCGGCCAGAAGGGTGTTTGTCGGAGGGTTAAATACTTTCGGTTCGAGCCCTGTGCTTGGGCCCGGCCTGCTTGCGGGCGTTGGGGTCGGCGTTGGAGTAATTTTTTGTTCCGGAGGAGGTCCCGGGGGCGGAAGAGTATTGCCTTCGTCACCGGCACTCGGGCACCAGCCTAAAACCTGATTGATATTATCGCTTTGCAAAAACAATATCATGGCAAGCAGCATGGCCGTAAGTAAGACGGTTTTTCTTATCATATTAAGGCGCTCCTTTTCGTTATACTAAAGAATTTGGTTAATCCGGTTTATTGAGAGAAATATGATCCATGATATTAAGCCAGATAAAGTAATTATTATCTGCAGTAATATCATAAAGCGGATTAATTTTCTGGGGGTCCAGTATAAATCCTAATGCAAACATGATATACATCCGGACATCCTGATTCTTTTCGTCCTTATAACAATTGATTAGGTTTGTAACGGATTCCTTGGTGCCGACATAGGCCGTTCCGTGAATGGCTCTTAGCAGAATCTGGGAAGTTGCTTTTTTATCCTTCAGGTGTTTGTGCAATATTTCCAGGACTTCTTTCCGTTTACCCAGCATGGCAAGCGCGACCGTCAGATTGTTATAAACAGGAACGGCAATATTTAAATCTTCCTGCGCTTTTTTATAGAGGGTTTCGAGCGTTGGGACGGCTTGTTCATCCCCGATCATTCCCAAAGCCTGGACAGTATATAAAAAAGCGACCGGGTCTGACATCTGTTCTGTTTTCAGGGTGTTAATCAGCACCGGGACGGCTTTTTTATCCTTAAGGAGCCCGAGTCCTATAATGGATGCCGGGCGCAGGAACGGGTCTTTTTTGCTTGAAACGGTTTCCCTTAAGAGATCAGCCGATTTTTCATCTCCCATAATGCCGAGTGCAATTATAACAACCCCTTTAACGTTATAGTCCAGCTTTTTATCGGTAAGCATTTTTCGTAGGGCGTCACAAACGGATTTATCGCCCAACTGGGCCAATGAAACGGCGGCAAACTGTCGAACACGGGAATCTTTATCATTTTGAAGCATGTTAAGCAAGTCGTTTTTGGAATCGGGCGATTTGATTAGTCCAAGTGCGATTGCCACGCTGGAGCGGATATCCCCTGTTTTATCCTGCATGGATTTCTTTAGTTCCGGTAAGGACTCCGGGGCTTTGATTCTGCCCAAAGCCAGTGCGGCGTAGGCGCGTTCCTGCATAGTCCGTTTCTGGTCATTAAGAATACCGGAAAGGAGCGGGATTGATTCTTTTTCCTGAAGGTTGCCTAAAGCAAGGATTGCCGAACACATTGCGTTTTGGGGTGTTTTGGAATTCGGGTTTAATATTTCCTTAAGCGCTTCGGTTGATTTGGGATCCTTGATATAACCGAGTGCCAAAGCGGCGTATGCTTTGGTTATGTCCGTTGATTCGCTTGAAAACAGGAATTGTTTTATCGTATCAAAAGAAGAAACATCCCCGAAAACGCCGAGGGATAAATACGCCATATTCTTTACGTTATAATCAGGGTCATTTAAGGCTTCTTTAAGGTATTGAAGCCCGTATTTATCCTTGAATTTACCGAGTGCCCAGGCCGCCATACCGCGGGCTAGCGGAAACTTGTCGCTTTTCATGGCGTTTGCAATGGCGTCTATAATCTCTTTGGTCTGGTTCATTTTTTGGGCTATTGTTTCGTTTTCGCCCGCATTTACTTCTTCTCTCCACACCAAAGGTTCTTTAAAAGGCAGGTGTTTTAACCTGTTCCTGATCCACCACATTTCCCATGCGCCTAGAGGCCCTGTGTTAGGCGGGTTGAAAACAAGCGGTTCCAGCCCTGTATTCGCAGGCGGGCGGGTGGGAGCCGGAGGCACCTGAGGCGTAATCGGGGTGATGGTGTTGCCACCGCTGCCTCCGCTTGGGCAATTAGCATTACTATAATCCGTTAAAAAATAAATTGCTGTGACACATAGTATTAATACAGAAACGATCCTTGTTTTCATATAAAAAGCCCTTCTTTATAGCTTGGATGCAACCTTTCTAATATATAATACAATTTTAAAGCCCCAAAGTTTTATAAAAAATAATATCAGAGAGAAATTTTTTATGCCTTGCCTGTATTTTATGTAAGACCAACAACTGTTATTAAATCAAACGGGCTTGTTTCTGTCAACATATACTATAAAATATGGAGGAAAATACTGGACATTACGACAGTTTATTTATAATATCATAGTTTGTTTAAAGGAGGAATGACATGGGGGTGCTACTATCTGTCTTGATGGCTATTTTCATGCTGGTCAGCATTTTGCTTATCGTGATTGTTTTAATCCAGCCGCACCACAGTGAAAGCGGCCTGGCAGGCGCATTTGGCGGCGGCGGAAGCGATTCGTTTTTCGGCGCTAAGGCGATTACCGTTGCCACGCGTATTACCGTAATCCTGGCGATAATATTCTTCATACTTGCTATCATTATTAATAAAATTCCCCATGAAAACCCTTCAAGGATGGATGGTTATAAACCGCCAGCCCCGGCGAGCTCTCCGAATACTCCGCCTGCGACAACGCCTCCGGCGGAACAGCCTGTTCCGGCACCGGCGCCTCAACAGCCGGTAACCCCGTCCTAATATTAGTATTTTGTGAAAAGGATTCTTTCATGCATAATAATGATGCGATATTGAATACTTTCAAAAGACTGGGTGCCGTCCAGACGGGACATTTTATGTTAACTTCCGGTAATCATAGCGATACCTACGTCCAGTGCGCGCGCATTCTGGAAAACCCGCGGATTAACGCCAGGTTATGCAAAAAACTTGCCCAGCCGTGGATGAAAAGCCGGGTGGATATTGTGGCCGGGCCGGCCGTGGGCGGGATTATCGGCGCGTACGAACTGGCTCGGGCGCTCAAAGCCCGTGCGATTTACCTGGAACGGGTTGATAACAAGCTCGTTTTAAGGCGCGGGTTTACCATTAATAATGGAGAGAACGTCCTTGTCATAGAAGATGTCGTAACTACCGGCGGTTCGGCGCAGGAAGTCGTAGAGGTGATAAAGGAAAACAAGGGTAAAGTTGTCGGCGTGGTGTCTTTGGTTGACCGAAGCGGCAAAGCCGAATCTCCTTTTAACGTTAAATTCAATGCCCTGCTTAAAGTTAATCCGCCTATCTATAAACCTGAAGAGTGTCCTTTGTGTAAAAAAGGAATCCCGGTAGCCAAGCCCGGCTCCAGAGGATTGAAATAGAGGATAAACTATGCGTAGTATGACCGGTTACGGAAAATCAAGCGCACGAGTCAAGGATATGAATATCCGGGTCGAGGCGCGCTCGGTCAATCATCGTTTTTTTAACTGCCAGCTGAACCTGCCGGAAGTATTTTCCGGCTCCAATGCGCGTATCGAAGCAATTATACGCCAGTATATCCCGCGCGGGGCGATTAATCTTTCTATAAAACTTGAGCCGGTTAACCAGAAACCGGTTTACGAATTCAATATCCCGGTTATCAGGGAATACCATAACCGGATAAAAGCGCTTCAGAAAAAGCTGGGGTTGAAAGACCCGCTTTCAATAAACACACTGCTTGCCTTACCAGGAATACAGCAGTTGATTCAACTGAGACCTGCGGAAATAAAACCGGATTGGACTGGTACGGAAAAAGTTATCGGGAGTGCTTTGAAAAACCTGGTGAAGATGCGTTCAAGCGAGGGAAACCGCCTGAAGAAAGCATTGGAAGCGATTCTTAAAAGGGTCTGGTCTTTAAAAGAAGAGGTGAGAAAGCGGATTCCCGAAGTGAAAAGCCAGTATGAGGCGACGCTTTCCAAAAGAGTGGCCGAAATACTTGCCAAAATAAAACCGGAAATTGTCGGGGCGAATCAATGCGCTGATGCAAACAATATTAACCAGCGCATTGCCGAGGAGGTCGCCTTTTTCGCCCAGAAGATTGATATTACCGAGGAAATCAACCGGCTGGAATCGCACCTGGAAGAATTCCGTAAGACCATAAAACAGGATGGCGAATCCGGCAAGAAACTGGATTTCCTGACGCAGGAAATATTGCGCGAGGTTAATACCATGGCATCAAAGGGTAATGACAGCAAGATTGCCCATTATACTATCGCGCTAAAAACGGAGATAGACAAGCTTAAGGAACAGGTTCAGAATATTGAATGAAATGAAATCCCCATAGCGGGATCGAATGAAATGAGACCCTCGTAGACGGGTTGAGTGAAACGAAATCTCCGAAGGTGGTTGAATGAAATGAAACCATCGAAGCGGGGTTGAATAAGTAAAATGGCTAATCCCGATAAAGTGCTGGTTGTTTCCGGGCCTTCGGGCGTGGGCAAGACCACTTTGTGCGACCGGTTGCTTAAGGATGAGCCGAGGGTGAAAGCCTGCGTCACGGCAACGACCAGGGCGCCGCGGCCCGGGGAAACAGATGGAAAAGATTATTATTTCGTCTCCAAAGAAACCTTTAAGAATTGGCTGGAAAAAGACGAAATCATAGAGCATACGGAATTATACGGGGAGTTTTACGGAACCCCAAAGAAATCGGTAGATGAAATATTTGCCCAAGGGTGTTATCCTTTGTTGAGAATAGACGTTGACGGGGCGGAAAACCTAAGGAATAAAGGGTATAAAGGCGTTTTTATTTTCATTATGCCGCCGAATGTCCAGGCGTTAAAAGAAAGGCTTATGAAACGCAAAACCGCAACCGGTGATATGAAAAAACGCCTGGCGCGGGTTGACGAGGAATTGAAACGCAGTAGCGAATACGATTTCCGGGTGGTAAATGATGATCTGGAAAAGGCCCTGAAAGAGATGAAAGGTATTTTAGCCAGTAAATTATTTAAATAAATTAGATATGAAAAGGAGAATCGCATGAATATACAAAAAATAGACGCAATTACGGAAAGTGCCCACGGGCGTTTTAAGGCGACATCGGTCGTCCGGATAAGGCTTCAGGAAATGATGCGCGCCGGGATTATGTCCAAGATGAACAAAAGCGTTGATGAGTCAATTGAAACCATAATGGATGAAATATTGTCCGGCGAGATTACCGTTAAGAAAGAGGAAGAAGAGAAAAAAGGCAAAGGGAAATGAAATTAAAAGGCAAAAACATATTGATAGGCGTGACCGGCGGGATTGCCGCCTATAAGGCCGCGGAAATCGTTTCCCGGCTCCATCAGAAAGGCGCCAGTGTCAAGGTCGTTATGACCAAATCCGCCGCGGAATTCGTCACTCCCCTTACTTTCCAGACGCTTTCCCATAACCAAGTCTATACGGAAATGTTTAGCGGATACGAAGCTAACCCGAAACATATTTCGTTAGCCGATGAAGCGGATTTACTGCTGGTAGCGCCTGCCACCGCGAATATCATCGGCAAAATTGCCCACGGCATTGCGGATGACCTCCTTTCCACCGTAGTCATGTCCCTGCCTCGCCGGCAGGCGGGCGTTAAGTGCCCGGTCTTGATTGCCCCGGCAATGAACGATATGATGTATAAAAACCCGATAGTTCAGGAAAATATAAAGAAACTGCAAAAGCTAGGCTACAAATTCATTCCGCCTGAAAAAGGTTACTTAGCCTGCCAGAAAGTTGGCGAAGGTCGCTTGGCGTGCCTGGATACAATTCTCTCGTCAGTTGAAAAAGCGCTCTCTTAAACTCTTAGGCTTTTAGTCTCTTAGACTTTTAACCAGGCATTCCAGCATCCAATCCAGTTCTTTCCTCGTATGCATCGCCGTGATGGTGATGCGCAGTCGGCTTTCGCCGTGCGGAACCGTCGGCGGGCGAATTGCCGGAATGAATAATCCTTTATTCCAGAGGTATTGTGAGATGGCTAATGTCTTTTTGGCGTTGCCCCGCCCTTTTATATTAATTGAGTGGCGAGGCTCGCCCCGACGTAACGTCGGGGCGGCGACCATTATCGGGATAATCGGGGTTATCGAGCCCCTGAAATCGAAGTTCAACTTCTTTAATCGTTCCTTGACATAGTTCGTATTATACCAGAGTTTCTTTCTTAATGACGGCATATCCCTGATTATTCTTAATCCTTCTATTCCGGCGGCACAGGCGGGCATGGGAAGAGCGGTTGTGAAAATAAACGGACGGCTCTTGCTTTTAAGGTAGCTTATAAAATTCCTGCTTCCGGTGACAAAGCCCCCGATATTTCCGGCCGCCTTGCTTAATGTTCCGATGGAAATATCAACCTGCTTTTCTAGTCCTAAGTGCTCGGCTAATCCGCGGCCGTGTTTCCCCAAAACGCCTGTCCCGTGTGCTTCATCCGCAATCGTGACTGCCTTGTATTTCTTTGCCAGGCGGGTTATCTCTTTTAAGGGCGCGGCGTCTCCGTCCATGCTGAAGATGGCGTCGGTTATAATATAGATATTAGATTTTAGTTTATAGTTGTTAGATAGTTTCTTTAGCCCCTCTTCAAGATGGGAAGCATCTCGATGTTTATATATGTATAGACGTGCCTTAGTGAGGCGCGCGGAATCCACGAGGCTCGCGTGGTTAAGTTCGTCGCAGAAGATGATATCATCCTTTTTTACCAGTGTCGTGATGACGCCGAGATTTGCCGCGTAGCCGGAGGTGAAAAGAAGCGCGCTTTGGGCGCCTTTAAAGCGGGCGATTTCTTTTTCCAGTTCTTTGTGGTAGCTGAATGTCCCGGCCATCAGGCGCGAGGCGCCCGAACCCCAGCCGACCTCTTTTAAGGCGCGCCGGGCGGCTTCTATCACCCGCGGGTGCTGGGATAAGCCCAGGTAATCATTCGTGCAGAAAGAAACATACCACTTTCCGCCAATCTTAACCCGGCTTCCTTTGATTGCCGAAATGGCTTTGAATTCCCTGATTAATCCGGCCTGCCGAAGGCTCTTTAACTCACGTTTTACGAAATCTAACATAGAATTAATATTTTATTCTCTTAAATACCCGTTTACCCCTCAATCCTTCCACGCCTTTTTTCCGGTAGGCATCCAGCCATTTCCAGACACTGCGTTCGCTTGTCTTTAATTGCTGAGCAATCTTAGCAACCGTCCAGCCATAATTAGACCAGTAAACTGCCTGCCCCCGGCGGCGCGCCCGCATGTTTCTTTTGCTTAAGGCATCCTTTAAAAATCCGTCTAAAGATTTGGATTCTTCAGGCGAAAGCTTGATAAAAAAGTTGCAACGGGACATTTTCCCTCCCTTATTAAGTTCAAGATTAAGCCGTGGAATCTTGAACTTAACGCCCGGAACTCGATTATATTGATTTCTACATCTTCATTATATTACATTTCCGGCCCTAAAGTTCAAGATTAATAGGTAACTCGTTTATCAAATTCCCCCATATGCGCAAATAAACGAATATTAGGCGCGTTATAACGAAGATAAGCCAAATTTCTTCGCTATATGATAGATTCAGGCTTTGGAAATAATAGGGGGTAGGGTAGGGATGTAGCTATTCGGTTAATGAAGCATAGCCCCTGAAGCAATCAACCGTTACCACTAAAATAATGGTTCGTTGCCTGACCATAAATAATTCGTTGCCATTAAAATAATCAGGCATTACCCGCGAAATAATGACGCATAGCCTTTGATGGAATTAAGAATTGCCATTGAAAGAATGGCTTGTTACCTTCGCATAAATAAATCGTTACCCTTAAAATTCTTTAATCCAAACGGAGGTAGGGTAGGGGCAACCCTGCTTTGTTGAATAATTATTTTGAGGAGTGATATAAAAGTTAAAGTAAAACAGGGTCATAGACGAAAATACTTGTAGAGAACAGTATTTTTATAAGGAGAACCCGTCTATGACCCCTGATTTATTATGTGAATCGGC
>JACQZI010000027.1 GCA_016207825.1 Planctomycetota bacterium
AGAGGATTGGTATGACCAGGGAAATAACCATTTCTCAGGCTGGCTTCCCGGACAAGGCTTGCTGGTTGGTTCGCCTTCGGCAACTGGCACATATAATTTTACCTTACGCGCTATCGGATATCTCAACCGCAGTATCACCAAGGAATTCAGTATTACCGTTACGGTAACTCCGTTAAGCATCACGACCAATTCACTCCCGCAGGGCGACCCGAATATCGCATATTCAACCACGCTCGGCTTTAACGGCGGAATAACCCCGGTAACCTGGTCAATCATAAACGGCTCTCTGCCTTCGGGCATTACATTAAATAGCCAGACCGGAGTGATTGCCGGGACAACAACAGAAGCCGGAACGACCGCGTATTTTACCGTTCAGGCGTCTTCCTATGACGGACAAACAATAAATAAGAATTTATCGCTTTATATTGCGCCGGCATTAACCGTCCATACGGAAAGCTTGCCACAGCCGGTTTACAATACTCCTTACAGCACGGTTATCAGCGTCACGGGCGGGACGGTCATCAGCGCGACAGTGGTTGATGGCGAATACGGCGATTGGTTTGCCGGAACGGGATATTTGATAACGCTGGAAGGGACACTGCCTCCGGGATTGGGCTTGACTTCCACGAACGGCGACCCGTGCGAATGGTATAGCCAATCGAACCAGAACTGTATCAACTAATGTCATAGCTTATGCTGATACGGGACTTTCCCCGGGCACGAATTATTATTACCGCATCAAAGCCTACAATCAAATTGGAGAAAGTTTCTATTCGTTTGAAGCCCATGCAATGACTTATATCGTAATAGAAGCGCCTTCAACTTTATCTAGTGAAATCGTTTCAGATTCACAAATTAACTTAAGCTGGCTTGACAATTCTTATAATGAGGATGGATTCAAGATAGAACGTAAAATAGGCCCGTATGGGAAATATCAACAACTTGCCTTGGTTAACGCCAACGTCACCGTTTATTCCGATACCGGTCTTGCACCGGCGATGTTTTATGGCTACCGCATCACGGCATATAATCAGAGCGGTAACAGCCATTATTCTATTGAAACAGGTTCGGTTACGCATGAAAGGTCTTTTGAAAGGCTTCTAAATAAGCTTGACCTGCATTATCAGAACGGGGCAATAAATAATTACGACGTCTACCAATCGCTTCACACGGATGTTTCTTTAGCCCAGGATTTTTACGGCCAGGGAGATGTGGGCTCAGGCATCGCTAAGTTGAATGGAGTCTGCACGGAAATAACCGCGAATACACCGGAGCATATTACTGCCCAAGCCAGCGCAGAGTTATATGGGATGGCGCAGATATTAGCACTGCTAACCGGCCAAATTCGGGGAGCGAATTCCACTGCTCCTGCGCCTAAATACATACCATACTGTAACACAATAACTATAACAGGAATCACTCAACCTGGTTTTACCGGAAGCTACGAATGGGTAGTGACTAAGACCGGAACTGGAGATGTTGAGCTGGGAGGTAATACCAGTGGCAACGTGCATACTCCAATCACTCAAACGTCAATTACTATACATGGCATCGTGAGTAGCACGAATCAGGATGATATTGAAATCGGGCTGATAATTACCCCATCTGAAACAACTACAGCTACTGTTATTACCAGCACTAAAATAACGGTCATACAAGTAGATTTAACGTTTAATATTACCGGAACAATTTCCGCAGATAATGATAAACACGACCCAATATCTCGAACAGTTGGTACAGATTTATTAGGCGTAGTTCCAATAACTTATACCCTATCACGAAATTATATTGCTAATCAAATGGAGATTATGGGTATAATAAAAAATATTACACCAACGACTACCAGCCAGTGGAATTTCCGGCGAGATGTTGAATCTCAAAGCTGGCAATATACTCCGGCTGATGCCGATGCCGGAAGAGATCCTATTCCAGTTCCTTTTGGCGCGAAGAGATTCACCGGCGGACCTCCGACTTTTAATGATGATACAAATGACACAGATGAAGATCTTACCCCTAATAGCGCTAATAGAATCTTTGTTTGGGATTGGCCACGGATAGACATTAGTGGAGCCGACGCTGCCCCAATAGGAACAGTATTTGCTCTGCGTTTCCATGGAAGAGAATGGTTGACTCTGTGTACAAATGGTGATAGAGTAACAAGAGTCGTTGAATGGACATGCTCAATTACTGTTCGTAAAGATGGTAATGGTGTTTATACACGTGTTGGCGCTAATGAAATTAGAGAGTTGAATCCGGGAGAAACATTTCCTCCATTGGGATTTACTAAAGCCGAAGCGCTTAATGCAATGGGGAGATAAAGAAAGGAGAAAATAAAATGAAATTGTTTAAATTTAGTATTGCTATAGCGGCAAGTATATTTATTCTTTATATGACATTTACGACTACCGTGTTTACAGCAGATAATAGTAATGACAATGAAAAGGATAAAATTATTAACGCTTTCAAGAATGAAAATACATCGCCAAATGAGGTCGAAAGAATCAAACAAATTCGTCAAACTCAGATAGAAGCGCTGATTTACATCGTTAGGGACTATCAACAAGGCGAAAAAGAGGGAAGGGCATGTTTGAGAACTCCTCCTATAGAAGACGCTATTAAGCTATTGGGACATATTAGAGCTATTGAAGCCGTTGAACCAATAGTTAATCTTATATGGTTTGAAATCAGTGGTGGCAGTACGATAGATGGAGAACCTGTGACATATTACATAAGAGTGACAGATACTGACCAGGAGTTTGCACGGGAAGCTATCTTTTCCGCTTCTCAAACTACCCTGGTTAAAATAGGTTCACCGACAGTTCCATTCCTGATTAAGATACTAAAGAACGGTAGCATCCTTCCGGATAAAAACAGCTTTGCCTTAAAGACAATCTATTTGATAGAAGGTGATTGTGCAATTCATCGCTTGGAAAAGACTTTGAGAGAGGAAAAGGATGAGACCAAGAAGAAGAACCTAACCGACGCCATCACCAAGTTTAAGGAAGAGTTAAAATCAGGCGCTTATAATAAATAAGACTGCCCCAAATGAGAAAAGTCTTCCAATGCCCAATCAATAATGGCCCGACTAATTTAATCGTCACGGCTACTTCATCATCTCAGATAGCATTTGAGTTTCTGGATAATTCAGATAATGAAGAGGGCTTTGCCGTAGAGCGTAAGACTGAAATATATGGAACCTATGAAACCATTGCCTATATCGTACCAATTAGTTCTGATACCGGCTCCGGCATTCCAATTATATCTTATGATAAAATAGTATCACCAAATACCACATATTATTATCGTGTCCGGGCTTATAACGACGTTGGCAATAGTCCTTATTCCAATGAAGCGAATGCATTAACATGGATGCAGACGCCGACAAGTTTACAGGCAACGCCTGTTTCCATTTCCCAGATAGATATAAGCTGGCTGAACAATACCACAAACCAAGACGGATTGGTAATAGAGCGAAAAGCAAGCTACGGCGATTTTGCCCAGATTGCCACGGTCTATGCAAATACCACCAGTTATTCTGATACAACTCTTATTTCTGATACACGTTATGATTACCGGGTCAAGGCATACAGAACCGGAAATAGCAGCGGTTATTCTGGAGTGACAAACACGGTTACCATAAGATTAACCGTGCCATATTTAAGCGGGATAGTTACGGAGTATTATAACCAGGGTCTGATAACCGATTATTCGGTTTACCAGACGCTATTGGGTTATCTTTCCTCTGCACACTCATCTGCCGGTCAGGGAGATTTGGTTTCTTATGTCAGTTACCTTAATGCCTTTAATGATAAAGTTATTACAGAAACAGGCACTACCATTAACCAAAATGCCGGCTTGGCATTATTAGGAATGGGATTGCAAGTAAAAGAATTAAAGGCAGGGATTAGAGGGATAGACGCAAAATCCGACCCAATAACATATATTCCAGTATGCCATGTTATTACTTTTACGGCGACAGTTACCCCCACTAATACACCCGGCGAATACAAATGGGTAATTACGCCAACTGGCACGGATAAATTGAGATTTGAAAGTCCTGATGCAGGAACCTTTGACCCAGATAATCCTGTTACGCCAACTATTGCAGTCCATGGCTTAAAATGGAGCGATGCAACAAATGATATTGGGATTATCTTTGTGTTTACTTCCACTCCAAATGGTAACGTTATTTCTACTACCTATAACAGCACGGTAATTACAACCAGTTTCTCAAGCGAACCAATTTTAACTATGGCCAATCCTCAAACTCCAACAGTTATCGCAGATGCAACTGTTGTTACGATAACAGGTTCTGCTTTTGTCATATCATCAACAGCAACTATTAGCACTACTCCGGTGTTTGACTCATATTGTAAACAATGGGAATTAGGTTACATTCAAAATGTGATATCCGATACTATCCTATATACATATCAAGGTATTACCCCAATCAAGGGAACACAAATCAATTTAGCGCTTTTAGATTCATTTCCTGACGAACTAGTTTTATATGGAAACAAATTCACTTCAAATAATCAGTCATTAAAACCACAATGGTTTAGAGACACGCCATCATGTACGCTTTCATGGAATTATCTAGGAACAGGAGAGCCATTACAATCGTTTTATCGTTATGCAGAATTCATCGTTTGGCTAGTGGCATATAACAAAACCACAAAGGAAATTAGATACTTAAGGTGGTGGCGGTGGAAACTCGTTCATGACATTGTCTTCGATACAACGAAACCTTTGCCTCCTAATGGAACTGTGCAGGCAAGAACGACTATAAAAGAAACAAGCACCGTAGGACAAATTAATTCCGGCAATGATAAGGGAAACTGGGAGAGTTTAAGTCTACAGAAGAATCCCCCTGTTATTGAACCGCCTCTTGCTAATGATCCAATTACTTGGCAATGGGGATGGCAATAGTAAAATAATAAAATCGCAATGAAAGGAAAAATATGTTGAAGATGAAAAAAATATGGTTTTTCAGTATCGGGATTATTTTTATAAGCATACTAGGTTGTGGTACAAATAATGTGTCTTCCTCTAATGTCAATCTTAAGCAAAATGAGACCTCAATAGAATTTCTTAATTACAGTGAAGAAGTAACTGAAAAACAGATAGCAACTTCTGATTTCTGCATCGTGGGGAAGGCGCATATCAAAGGGCAGAAGGTTCTGGATGAAATAAACTGGAAGGATGAAAACGGGAATGTTACTAAAAAACCTTTCAAGTGGAACATAGAAGGAGAAATCAAAATCGATTCTGTCATATATGGAAAGCCAAATGTTAAAACGATTGACTTTACTATGGTAACCAGTTTATTTGTACTATCTTCTGAGGCTGGCGGACAGATGGGAGAATTTGACGCAGTCTGGAAAGGCCTTCAACCTAAAGAAGACGATACTTTAATAATCTTTGGAAAGGTGGAAGCAGGAAACATCAAAATTATAAAGCCCATAAAACGAGAGAACATATCAGTATTCACTGAAAGTTGCAAGGCAATTAAAAGCTTACTAAGTCTGGATAAGAACGAATCTCAAAAGCAACGGGAAAAATTGCTCGTTGAATCTAATAACCAGGATTTACTTCTTTACTTAATCAGAAAAATAGCTCAGGAGGAGGGGCTGAGTAAAACCATATCGTCAATTGAAACGTTATTCACTAAGGGGATGATAACCCCTGAACGCGAATTTATCAGCTATAGATTAGCTATGGAGCTTGTTGCAACACATCATAATGACATAAAACAAAACAAACTAACCATATTGAATAATATTATCACCAAAAATCTGTCTACTATAGCAACAGTAATAGACGGCGTTGCTCATCTTAGAATATTTGACACCAAAGCCTTTGAACAAAACTATGAACTTAAAGAGGGTGTTAAAACAATACTGAATAATCTATCCCAAAAGTTCAAGAATGACAAAGACTATTCAGAATGGGAAAAGCGGGTAAATAAAATATTCCCACCGGAAGAAAAGACGGAAAAGTGAAAAATCACCTTCCTAATATTCTTGCGTTAAAAGAGTTATGCCGATGGGATGTGTCCCGGAAATCCGTAAATCATAAAGAAAGGAGATAAAAATGAAATCGCTACGCAAGAATTACTTAAGCCGGATAGGGATGGTTTTTATAGCACTCGTTTTAATAGGGGCTATCACTCAAATAGTTTTCACAGAAGATAAATTAAGCGAGAAAGATAAAATTATTATTAAACTAAAAGATGAGGACACTCTTGCCAATGAAGCAAAGAGGATTAAAGAAGACCGGCAAGTTCAAATAGAAGCGTTAATTTATGTCATTACAGATATTCAAAAAGGCTTAGCCGAAGGCCGTCCCTCTTTGAGGACTCCCCCAGCTGAAATGTCTGTTCAATTATTAGGCGATATTAGAGCCGTAGAATCTGTTAATACGTTAATTGATTTGGGATGTTTTCTTATTGATGAACGAACGCCTTCAATATCTTTGAGTACTGATCGTGATATGGCTTTGAGAGGATTAGAATCATCTACCGAAAAGGCTTTATCGAAAATAGGAAAGCCTGCTGTGCCAGAGCTGATTGAATTGATAAAAAATGGAACCACTAGAACACACTTTGCCGCAGGAGTAACAAATGAAGGCAAACGTCTAATACAAGCAAATGATAATAGTAATGCTAAGAAGAATTATTTCTTCAGGGAAATGCTGTATCTAATAGAAGATGATTGTGCGGTTCATCGCTTAGAAAAGGCGCTGAAAGAGGAAAAGGATGAGACCAAGAAGAAGAACTTATCCGATGCTATTACTAAATTCAAGGAAGAGTTGAAATCCGGAGCTTTTAATAAATAAAACTATCCCGAAAGGGAGGCTTCGCGCTGGGTGAGTAAAATATTCCCGCCTGCCCCGACTTCAGGTGGGCCGGAAACCCCGAAATAATATGGAAATATCGGAGTAATTCCGGGGACGTAATCCTGAAGTCTCCTTATTCAAACTTTCCCCTTGACATTTCAGGTTGACATTATTATAGTATCATTGTTTTAAGTGTGGCTACGGGTAGATTCAAGCGCATGGAAGGGTGGATTCAAGCACGTGGACGGGTAGATTCAAGCGCGTGAGAGGGTAGATTCAAGCGCGTGGATGGGTAGATTCAAGCGCGTGGAAGGATGGATTCAAGCGCGTGGACGGGTGGATTCAAGTGCATGGATGGGTGGATTCAAACGCGTGGATGGGTAGATTTAAGCGCGTGGGAGGGTAGATTCAAGCGCATGGAAGGGTAGATTCAAGCACGTAGGAGGGTAGATTTAAGAGCGTGGGAGGTAGGGCACGGGGGTAGGGTGGTATCGGTCTTGCAGCAAGGTTTTTAAAAAGATTTGGCATCTAATGTTCTAATATATAAGGGGTTATAAATATGGCAGAGCCGACTAAGCAAATTTTATTCAAGGCCATCCTTCGCGCTCCTTTTTTCGACCATGCGCCCGAAGAAGAGGTGGAGAAATGGGCTAAAAACACCATTGATGCCGCCCAAAAAACATACTCCCAAAGCAAAAAAGCAATCCGGACAAAAAAAGACTACGAGGAAAAGATTGCCAAACCAGCCGAGGAGATGATAGATAAATTTATTTCAAAGGGAAAGTATAAAAGCCACGAGCAAATCATGAATAAGCTGAGGGATGGTAAAAATCTGGCGGCGAAAAAGTTTTTCGAGAAACGCAAAAGGGCGTATGAATCCGGTAAATTCGCCGATGACGTCCAATTCGGCAAAAAATTCTACGCCCAAAAGTGGGTAAAATATAACGGGCCTTTAAGAGGCTACAAAAAAGGCGGAATAAAAGGCCTGGGCGCATTGGCCGTAATGGCGTTATCCGCGGATAAAGACCTAAATCAGTTTTTGAAAAAAGATACGGATAAAATTATTGATGGCGTCCCGCTTTCTATTGCTTTGCCGGATAAGGCCGGGAAGTTCAAGAACGCTTTAAGAAACCAAATCACCCGCTCAGGAAAATACATAATCGATACGAATTATAAAGAACAAAGCCTCCGGGATGAAAACGAAACAGTTAACCGCTTGGCGAATGAATACCGTTTGCCGGAAATCGCGCCTTTTAGCCCTGTGGGAGTTTCATACATAAATTTCATTGCAGTTGAGATGTCGAATCCGGTAAAACCTGGTGAGACAATTAAACAGCTTGGATTGGATGTGCAGGTGGCAACCGTTTAATCATTCTAGGAATGCGACTAATTGGTTTACCGAGGCATTGACATCGCGGAAAAGGAGAATGAGCTCTTTGCTGTGGTCGGCGTTGTCATCTTTGGCTAAAGGAAGTTCTCCCAGCCTTTGAATGAAAGAATCATCCTTATAAAGGGCTTTCATTTCCTTTAAGATGTTATTATACTTTTCTGCGTAAATATTGGCGTAGAAAGAGGGGTTGTCCGCGCTCAAGGTCGAAAGCTCATTATAAAGCACGTTTACCAGCCGCTTGATTGTTTCTTTGTTCATAATATCTAATATATATTGTTGCCTTAAAACCACCAAGAAAAATCTAATTTCATGTTATCACTCTCTGCTCCGCCTATCCCGCTTTTCCCCGATTGGTATTTAATTGGCATCCTTTCCGTAAGTTTTTACTTGAGATATAGGAAAGTATAAACACGAATCTCACGAATAATTACTCCATTGTTTTTATAATAAAATTAGTTATATTCGTGTTATTCGCCTAATTCGTGCTATTTGTGTTCCTCTTTTTCTGAATTGGTATTTAATTGACAGCTCTTGCGTAAGTTTTTATAAGTGGAGCAACTGTCTCGAAAGTATTCGGGATGATCTCTGAACTATGAATTCAATTGAACGAGCCCATGTTTAAATCAGCGGATATTGTCATAATCGGCGGCGGGGTTTTCGGGACTTCCGTTGCCTACCACCTCGCCCAATCCGGTCTGCCTGTCCCGTTGCGCGGGACGCAGGCAGGCGCTAAGAATATAATTCTTTTGGAAAAAGACCTGCTCGGAAGCGGCGCCACCGGCAAGGCCGCCGGTTTAACCATACGACAGTGGACCACAGAACTCGATATCGCCCTGGTCAACGGGTCACTGGAAATATATAAGAGCCTGCCCGGTATTAATTCCGCTTTCAGGCAGACCGGGCTTGTGTATCTGGCAAGCACTGCGGATGACGATAAATACCTCACCCAATCCGAGTTACTTATAAAGACAGCCGGTGTCCGATATTCCCGCTGGGATAAAGCCGCTATTAAAAAGAATCTCCCCTGGATGGCGACGGATATTTTCACTGCCGGTTTATACACACCCGATGACGGCTACATAGACCCCTACCAGATAGTTTCCGCGTTCGCTTCCCTGGCGCGTAAAAAGGGAGTGGAGTTTTGGGAGAAGACCGAAGCCATAGCAATAGATGTCTCGGATAATAAAGTCAGCGGGGTCAAGACCAGCCAGGGCTATATTTCCACTCCACTTATAATCAATGCCGCAGGCGCCTGGGCTAAAAAGGTCGGCGCACTGGCTGGGTTGAATCTTCCTTTGAAACCTTACCGCACCCAGATTGCCGTCCTATGCCAGTCCGGAGCGACGGCTACGGAGCGGCGGATGGCCGTCCTGAAACCCAAGCACAAGCTCCCCAATAATTTTACCGCCGTTTATGATATGGCTAAGAACGTGTATTTCCATGAGGAAACCGGAGGCCTTCTACTTGCCGGGGACGGCACGACCGAGACAGAGGAAAACCCCGACCAATATAAACAGCGGGGTGACGATAAATTCCTTTCCGAGATTGCGGATAAGATATCATCGTTAATTCCCGGAATGTCCGAGGCTGGAGTGGTAAAATCATGGGCCGGGCTTTGCATGGCAACTCCTGACCGCCTGCCGGTTTTAGGGCCGGTGAAGGAGTTGGAAGGATTCTGGATTGCCGGGGGCGATAACGGCTACGGATTTATGAGGGCCGGGATGCTCGGCAAACTCTTGGCGGAAATATTGAGGGGAGATAAATCATCGCTTGATATCTCCTTGCTTTCACCGGAGAGGTTTAAGGGCAAAGATTATTCTGAGTTTAAGATTAAGCAGGGAATGACGGTTTAAAATAGCCACTGAGACGCAGAGAACACAGAGAAAATAATTTGTTTTAGTCTCGTAAAAGTCCCTGTTAAAGTTTTGCTATTAGTTTTGCTTTATCGCGGCGACCAGTTCAGCAAGTATCAAGGCGTTAGGAACGCGCCTGACCGGAAGGAACCAGGTCTTTTTAGGGCCTTCTATCTTCACATAGCCCGCTTCCAGTGAGATGTTCTTGATATCGCTGTAAGCAAGATTGATTGGCCCTTTAAGATGGATTATTAGTTTATAGATACCGTATATAATCCAGCCGGCGCCTGCCGTCATAAGCCCTAACAGGATGATAACCAAAGGGTTTGTTTCCGACATTCCTGAAGAGGCGATATTTCGGTTTAGTGCGATACTGTCTTTGGTAAGCGCCACGGGGCCGAGCGAGATTCTGCCTTCGGACTTTACCTTTTGCAGGGATTTTTCCTTGGCGACGGCCAGGCTTTTGGTTACGATATCCTGGATTAAATTAAGGCTATTCGCGTAACGGGTGGATTCAAAGGCTATTTTCCCCCCTTCGCTTCCGGTAATTTCCACCCTCTGTTCGTCTTCTACGGTGGTTGAGCCGTATGTCTGGGTGGTGATTACCCGGAAGTCTGTTTTGATTGCTTCCACGCTGTCCCAGGGGATGGATACTGTTTTAAGGGAAGGCATTTCCCTTATCCATTTGATGCCCTTGGAATCTATTTCTATGGATAAGCCCCGCTCGTAGAACACGACCATGATTCCAGCCGCGGCGATAGACACGGCGACAAGCAGGTTAAGGATGAAACTATCATCCGGAAGCGATAAAGCGCTCGTTAGTATCAGCATTATTAATAACGGGATAAAGGAACCGGCTATCAGCGAAAACCAGTAGATAGACATCCGGGCGTTGCTGGTTACGCCCCAGAGGAGGTTTAGTATCAGGCCGGCAAAAAGGAATCCGCCTGATGCGCACAGCGGTATGGCGGAAGCGGGAATTTTATCGTCTGGATTGAATTTGATATTTGCAATGAGCAATCCTATGGAAATAAGCGCCAGGACCGCGGAGATAATTGCGGAAATCTGGATGGTCCAGGAACGCTTTAAGATTGTTTTATTGTCGGCGCTTCTGCCGCCCAACGCGCCGGATTTATCGGAGGCATTATCCATACCAAAAGATAATATCATCATGAAACACTAATGTCAAATTTTAGAAAGGTTTATCGGGATGTTTTCTTTCTTCCTGCGGAGGCCTATTGTAAAATATGCAGAGCGGGAAATTACCGGGCAATGATTTTCTTGTTTTTATCGAGAATGTGCTGTATAATAAAAAATTCTAATACCTGTTATAGGAGAAGCTATAATGGTAAAAGCAAAGATTCTTGCGAGAGCGCTGTGTTTTATTTTATGTCTAATCGTTTTTTCCTCCTGTTCGCAAAAGGAACCGCCCAAGGCCAGGCAGGCGCGCCTGGCGACCGTGACGGTCACGAAACCCGCGGAGGAACGGGTTGAGCGCATCATAACCGCCATCGGAACGCTCGATCTGGAAGACGAGGTTAATGTCGCCACCGAAGTCGGCGGGCTCATCAAGGAAGTCCGGTTTGAGGAAGGGCAGGAGATATCTCCGGGCGATATTTTGGTCGTGCTGGATGAGACTAATTTTAAGCTGAATGTGGATAAGGCAAATGCTGCTTTGGACAAGGCTACATCAGGACTTTCGCTGGCGGAGGATAATTACAATCGCGCCAAGACCTTAAAGGAGAAGGAATTGATTTCAAACCAGGAATACCAGGAAGCCACACTGGCGCTTCAGAATGCCAAGTCCGACCTTGCCGGCGCCCAGACCAATTGCCGGATTGCCCAGCGGGCGCTGGATTTTTCCGTCATCAAAGCACCGTTCCGCGGGCGCGGCATTTCCGGTTCAACCGAGAACGGCCAATCACGGGATGGCGTCCCGGCCGGCGAATTCCCCAAGGGCAAATACACCTGGGAAGTCCAGAAGAAGCTTGTTTCCGTGGGAGAGTATTTGAATACCGGCAGCCCGGTTGCCGAGCTGGTTAACCGGACGACCCTGAAACTGCGTTTCACCGTACCGGAACGGGAAGCCCGTTATCTTGCCATGGGCAAGGCCGTGAAATTTACCACCCTGGCCGCGCCCGGCGATTTTAAGGCAGTAATATTTTACATCGCCCCGAATATCATCGAAAGCACGCGGGCAGTCACCGTCAAGGCGTATGTCGACAATAAAGACCATGTTTTGCGTGCCGGCTATTCCGCCAACGTCAGTTTCGTCGGAGAACTCAGCGAGAAAGCCATGATGATTTCCCGCCGTTCATTGCGTTTTGACGTGGATAAATCATACGTCCTGGTAGTCATGGACGGGGTGCTTAAGAAGAAAGATGTAACCATCGGAATTGAACATGATGAATATGTGGAAATAACTTCCGGGCTCAGCTTAACCGATAAGGTGGTGGTCCGTTCGGGCTCGTTTTTGGAAGATGGCACCAAGGTGGAGGTGATACCGGATTCTCCGGTTGGAACGCCTGTCCCGCAGTCCCGCCCCGAATGGCAAGGCTCTCCAGAGGCGGCGGATAAACCGGAAAATAAGAAAGATAAATAATTATGTGGCTTCCGGATATGTCCATAAGAAGACCGGTGACCACGGTGATGGTCATTTGCGCGCTTCTCATTTTCGGCGTTATCGGATTTTTCAGGCTCGGCATTGCGCTCATGCCCGATGTCGATTTTCCCATAGTCAGCGTCGGCACCAGCTGGCGCAATTCCACGCCTGAACAGGTGGAAATAAGCGTGACCAAGCCAATCGAAGCCGCCATCGGACAGCTGGAAGGCGTCAAGCATATTACCTCATCCAACCGGCGCGGTTCATCCCGCGTCACCGTGGAGTTCGAATTATCCCGCGATATCGAAAGCGCGACCCAAGACGTGCGCGATGCCGTTTCACGGGCATCCCATGATTTGCCGGATGATGTTGACCCGCCGACCATCAGTAAATACGATGTCAATGCCCAGCCGATTATGATGATTGCCGTTTATGGAGATTTGCCGGTGACCGAGATACGCCAGTTTGCAGAGGAGACCATTGCCCCGCGGCTCCAGCAGAAACCGGGAGTAGGCTCCATCGATGTCGGCGGAGGCCGGACGAGAGAAATCAGGATCTGGCTCTACCGCGACAAGCTCAAGCAATACGGGATAACCATCCAGGATGTCATCAATGCGCTTAAGACGGAAAACCTGGAAATGCCCGGCGGCAAGGTGGAAACGAATGTCCAGGAACTGGTCATCAATACCAAGGGCAGGATTGATAACGCCCGGCGCTTTAACGATATTGTGATTACTTACCGCGAAGGGACATCGATAAAAATAAGCGATGTCGGCTACGCCGAAGACGGGATGAACGATATGGATTCGATCGTCCGTTTCGTGGACCCGGCGGGCGCCGAACGCTTAAGCATCGGGATGCGCGTCTCGCCGCAGACCGGCGCCAACCAGGTTGCCGTGGCGCGCGCCATACGCGAGGAGATAGAAAACACGCGCAAGATTCTCCCCAAAGGGATGTATATGGATATAGCTTTCGATAACTCGGTCTTTATCGAGCGCGCCATAAACGATGTCAATATGAACTTGGTAGTTGGCGCGATACTGGCCTCCCTGGTTATACTTTTGTTCCTGCAGAATATCGGGACGGCCGTTATCAGCGCCCTAGCTATCCCGACTTCGATTATCGCCACCTTCGGATTCATGTATTTCATGGGCTTTACATTAAATACGCTGACCATGCTCGGGCTGGCGCTGGCCGTGGGGATTGTCATAGACGATGCCATCATAATAGTCGAAAATATTTACCGCCATAGGGAAGAAGGTAAAGGCATGTTGGAAGCCGCCAAGGACGGTGCCAGCGAGATAAGCTTTGCCGCCATGGCCGCGACCTTCGCGCTTTTGGGCATATTCCTGCCGGTCGCTTTTATGTCCGGGCTCATCGGCAGGTTTTTCTATGAATTTGGGATGACCATGGCTTTTTCCATATTCATCTCGCTCGTCGTGGCTTTAACCCTGACCCCGATGCTTTCTTCCCGGTACCTTAAGGTCGGAGTAGCGCGGTTTTTCCTTTTCAAATGGTTTGAAGCGCTGATGAACGGCTCGCGCAGGCTCTACACCAGGGTTATTGCCGTCACTTTAAAATACAGCATCACGACTATTGTGGCGGCAATCATCCTTTTTATCGGGAGCGTCTGGCTGGTCAGGAATCTAGGCGTGGAATTCCAGCCGCAGGAAGACCAGTCGCGCTTTATGGTGCGCATAGAAACGCCCATAGATTATTCCGTATTGGCCACCGAACAGGTGACCAGGAAAGTCGTGGATATAGTCAAAGGCATTCCGGAGGTGGAATATTTCATGGCGGCCACCGGCGGCTTCGGCGGTTCGGCAAACTCCGGCAGCCTGAACGTGACCCTGAAGGACAGGCGTTTCAGGACGCGTTCGCAGTTTGAAATAATGGCGGATGTTCGTCGCATGCTTTCCAAAATCCCGGACGCGGCGGTGAGCGTTTCCGAGGCAAGCGGAGGCGCGCCGGGCGGCGGCGGGCGCGGAGGCGCCATCCAGTATGTCATCCAGGGGCCGGACCTTGCCGTGCTTGACCGGGCAACGAATACTATCATGGAAGAACTGAAGAAAACGCACGGCTTTGTCGATGTGGACCGCGATTTGCGCATCGGGAAACCCGAGCTACAGGTGAAGATAGACCGTGAACGCGCCGCCGAGATGGGAATTTCCGCAGCGGATATCTCCGGCATCATCGGTGTAAGTTTCGGCGGGCTGGAAGTGGGCGATTATACCGAAGGCGGAAAAACATATAAAGTCCGCGTTAAAGCGGTGGATAGCGAGCGGAGGACCATAAAGGATATCTCGGATATCAGCATCCGCTCGGCAAAGGGAGAGGTCGTGGATATGACCAATATAATCGATGTCAAGCCTTCGATCGGGCCGAACATGATAAACCGGACCGACCGCGAGCGTTCCGTGACGCTTTCGGCCAACCTGGAAGGATTGCCCCTGGGCGATGCTATCGCGCAGATGGAAGCGATAAGCAAAAAAGTGCTTCCTCCCGGTTATTACGGCAGGCGTTCAGGCTCGAGCGAGATGTTCGGAGATGCCTATTTCAGCATAATTTTCGCGCTTGTCTTGGCGCTTATTTTCAGCTATATGATTCTTGCCGCCCAGTTTGAAAACTTCATCCATCCCTTTTCCATCACGCTTTCGCTTCCGTTGGCCGTGGTCGGTGCTCTGGGGTTCCTGTGGTTTGGCGCGAATGTTATCGGCCTGTCCGGCATGACCATAAACATCATGTTCATGATCGGCGTAATTCTACTGGTCGGCCTGGCTAAGAAAAACGCCATTCTCTTGATTGATTATACCGACCAGCTTAGGAAAAGCGGGTTAAGCCGTGACGATGCCCTGAAGCAGGCCTGCCCGGTCAGGTTAAGGCCGATTCTTATGACCTCGATTACCACGATTGCCGCGACTATCCCGGTGATTATCGGTTTGGGGGAAGGCTCGGAAAGCCGCCGCCCGATGGCGATAGCCATATTCGGCGGGATAGTAACCTCGACCCTTTTGACCCTGGTTGTGATACCTTCCGTTTACCGCATCTTTGATATCATCCTTACCAAATTCCATCTTTCCAGGGAATCGAAGAAACAATAAATCACTTCGCGATTGATTTGGCAAGTGCAATACCGAGTTCGCGCAATGCTTCCTGGGAGGCCTTATCCGGTTTATCTTTCACCAAAACAGATTTCCCGAGTTGCTGCAGCCTGAAAGCGCGGCAGAGCTGTTCGATGCTCTTGGCAGCCGTCCCTCCGCCTCCGTGGGTGACGAATATACCGCAGGGTTTATTATCAAGCTTTCCCTGGGTGGGGTAGAAAGTCCGGTCGAAGAAATCCTTAACGATCCCGGACATATAGCCAAAATAATCCGGCGAGCCGAGGCAAACCGCGTCAGCGGCGATGAGTTCTTCCGGCCCGGCATCAGGCGCTTTTTTCACTATCGGCGCAGTCTCTTTTACACTCCTGACTCCTTCAGCCACAAATTCTGCGGCAAGCTTGGTGTTACCGGTCTGCGAATGGTAAACTATCAGGACTTTTTTAAGCATATATAAATTCCTTACTTGTTTTAAGAAGGCAGTTTATTATAAAAGCCAGGGCAATTCAAGTAAATAAAGCTTGCGGCAAGGGGAAGTGGAAATATTATTAAATATTCCAAAAATATATTGACAAATCACGTGCCGTAAATTATACTATATACTCGTAGGGGGTATATGGGAAGGAGCATGAATATGTTAGACACAAAATCCAAAAAGGATGTGCTGAGCCGGCTTAACCGCATTAAGGGCCAGATTGCGGGCGTCCAGCGGATGGTCGAGGAGCCCCGATACTGCGTTGATATCATTAACCAAATTACCGCCATCAAGCGCGCCCTTGACCAGGTGGGCTTAATCGTGATGAAACAGCATATCAACACCTGCGTTTCCAGCGAGATTAAAAAGGGGCACGATACCCAGAAAGTCAATGAATTGATCCAGACGATTGACCAGTTCGTAAGATAAAGGTGATTTATGAGGCTGACGGTATTTTTGCTGATGCTTTTCGCGGTTTGCGGATGCGCTTCATCCGCAGAAGAACCTGTATTGCTTAATGCCCCGAGCGCGGATAATTACACCGCGCCGGAAAATCCGTTTCCTTCGGTTACGGAAACGGATTTAATTGCTTCTCCCCTGAATCTGGATAATGTAATCGGTTTTGCCCTTGATAATAATCCATCCTTGAAAGCGGCCAACAGCCGCTGGGAGGCGTCCCGGCAAAGGCCGGTCCAGGCGAGAAGCCCGGAAGACCCGATGTTATTAGCCCAATATATGAATAATCCGGATATGTATAAAACCGGTTTGATGCTTTCGCAGAAAATACCGTGGTTCGGCAAACTCAGCCTCGCGGGAAAGATTGCCGAATCGGATGTTTTGATAGAAGAACAGAAAGCGATAAACGAGCGCTGGCTTCTGGTCGGTAAGGTCAAAATAGCTTATTACGATTTGTTCTGGATTAACCGGGCTATCCGCGTGAATGAGGAAGCCAAAGGCATCATATCCAATATAGAAAAAATAGCGCTGTTGCAATACGAAACCGGCAAGACCGGCCAGCAGGATGTTTTGAAAGCGCGGATAGAACTCGCCCGGATAAATAACGAAATTGGCGTTTTAAACGAGAGCCGGACTGCGGCGATAGCCGCACTTAACCGGCTTTTGAACCGCCCGTCCTCGGCGCCTCTGGGGGAACCGGAAATGAATAATCTGTCCGCCTTGAAATTATCGCTCGAACAATTAACCGGGCTGGCTTTGAAGTTTTCGCCCGAAGTTAAAATGAGCGAGGAAGAAATAAGAAAGTTTGATAATGAAGTTGCCCTGGCGCGTAAGCAGTATTACCCGGACTGGGTTCTCTCGCTGGAGTATAACCGCTTAGACAACGGCATAGAAGGCGAAGATAACGAATGGGGCGTCAAGGCGGGAATCAATATTCCCTTGTGGCGCAGGAAATATGCCGCCGCCGTGCGCGAGGCAAACGCCAACCAAAAGGCAAGCCAATATGAATCGCAATCAGCCAAAAGCAAGACCATTTTCGACGTGAAAGACAGTTACGTGAAAATCGCCAACGCCTGGAAAGTGATTGAGTTGTACCAAAACACCCTGATTCCGCAGGCAAGCCAATCGCTGGCGGTTTCCCAGGTCGGTTACCAGACCGGCAAATCTGATTTCCTGGATTTATTGGACAGTGTCAGCCTGATTTTGGATTTGAAGCTCGGTTTATACCAAGCTCAGGTTGATTATAAAAAGGAACTGGCCGCGCTGGAATTATGCTGCGCTTTCCCGGTGGAAAGCGTTACCGGCGAAAGAACCCCTAAAGAGGCAACGCCTAATACAAAGGAATCCAAATAGTTTTAATAAGGAGTTGTAGTATGTCTAAAAAAGGTTTGATTATTTTTATAATTCTTATCGTGGCTCTTGCCGGGATTGTTGTGTTTGTCCCGCAGGCCAGGGACGGATTTATTGCCGGGTGGAACTGGGTTTTCGGTTCGCCCAAAGCCCTGGAAGCGGGTTATTATTATACCTGCCCGATGCATCCGGAAATACACCTTCCTTCTGCCGGTGATTGCCCTATCTGCGGGATGAGCCTGGTTAAAAAGGAATCCGGCAAGGAAGAGGAAAAAGCCACGAGCATCACCCTTTCCGGCCGCCAGGTCCAAATCGGCGGGATAAGGACGGAAGCGGTTAAAAAGAGGGGTTTGGTCAAAACCGTGGATGCTATCGGCAAAATAGATTACGACGAACGCGCCCGTTACGCGGTCAGCGCGCGGGTTGACGGCAGGGTGGATAAAATTTATGTCAATTTTACCGGCGCAACTATTAAGCCGAATCAAGCTATGGTTGATATATACAGTCCGCAGCTGGTCTCCGCGCAGAAGGAATATCTTTTGTCCCTCGATACGCTTAAAAGTGTCCGGGCAAGTGAATTCAAGGAAACTGTGAAAAGCGCCGAGGAGCTTGTCGAGGCGAGCCGGCAAAGATTGCTGCTGTGGGGAATCACCCCGGAACAGGTCAGCAAGCTGGAAAAGACGCGTGAGGTGGAAAATCATCTGACGATTTATTCCCAGAATAAGGGGACAATTATAACCAAAAATATTGTGGAAGGGCAATACGTCAAGGAAGGCGATGTCCTTTTTGAAACAGCCGATCTTTCCAATGTCTGGCTTTACGCGGATATTTACGAGCAGGATATTCCTTTGCTCGCGGAAGATTCAGCCCGGGAAGCGGAAATAACATCCAAGGCCTTTCCCGGAGAAATATTCAGCGGCCGGATAGAATTTACTTATCCTTTTGTCAATCCGGAAACGCGGACGATGAGGATACGGATTACCATTCCGAATCCGCATTTAAAACTGCGTCCGGAGATGTTTGCCAACGCCCGGATTAAAGCGGCTTTCGGGGAAAAGCTTGCTATTCCGGAAAGCGCGGTGGTCTATACCGGCAAACGAAATATTGTTTTTATGGCGGACGGCGCCGGGGTGTTTACCCCCACGCTTGTTTCTTTGGGGGCGCAGTGGCTTTATGACAAGGATTTTATTTACTCGGAACAAAGCGCTTTGCCTTTCCATCAGGGCATGCAGAGGTATCACGAGGTTTTGGGCGGGGTAAAAGAAGGCGATATAATCGTAACCAGCGGCAATTTCCTGGTGGATGCGGAAAGCCAGATTCAGGGCGCGCTCCAGAGATTTCTTAAAGATTTGCCCGCGCAGGATAAAACAGTTTCCCATGAGAATGTAAAACCATCGTTTAATGAAAACGACGCCTATGTTTGCCCGATGAAATGCGAAAGCTCGGATAAACCCGGCAAGTGCTCCAAATGCGGGATGAATCTGGTGCCGAATACGCCATCGCCGGAAAAGGAGCCGGTGAAACAGGAAAACCCGGCAGAAAAGGATGCTTATATCTGCCCGATGCATCCCGATGTAATCTCTGATAAGCCCGGTAAATGCCCCAAGTGTGGGATGAATTTGGTGCCGAATCCGAAAGCCGGGGAAAAACAGGACCATTCGGAACATAACCATTAAATATGATAAGGAAGCTGATAGATTTATCGATTAAGCACCGGGCGATTGTGCTCTTCGGAGCGGCGCTCCTGACTGTTTGGGGCGTCTGGTCGGTAATCAATACGCCGATTGATGCCATCCCGGATCTTTCCGATACGCAGGTAATTATTTATTCGACCTGGAAAGGGCGCGACCCGGAAACCATAGAAAAGCAGGTCACTTACCCGATAACAGCCAAAATGCTCGCCGTTCCCAAAAGCAAGGTCGTGCGCGCGTTTTCCATGTATAGCTACTCGCTCATCTACGTGATATTCGAAGACGGGACGGATATTTACTGGGCACGCAGCCGCGTCCTGGAATATCTTTCGACCATTGCTGGGCAGCTGCCTGAGGGCGTAACGAGCCAACTGGGGCCCGATGCCACGGGCGTCGGTTGGATTTATCAATATACCCTTGAAGACACTTCCGGTAAATACGATTTGGGCGAATTGCGCGCCATCCAGGATTGGTATGTCCGGTATCCTTTGACCACGGTGCCTGATGTCGCCGAGGTCGCCTCCATCGGCGGCTTCGCCAGGCAGTTCCAGGTGATTATCGACCCGGCGAAATTATTCTCTTTGAATATCCCGCTTTCTCGCGTGGCGGAAGCGATTAAATCCGGCAATAATGACGCCGGTGGCGCCTCGGTGGAAGTCGCGGAAAGGGAAAAACTCCTTAAAGGGATAGGTTATATCAAGACCTTGGGCGACCTGGAAAATATCGTGGTGGAGGTGCGCAATGGGTTGCCGATACTCGTGCGTGATGTCTCCAAGGCGGTTGTAATCGGTCCGGAAATGCGCCGCGGCATCGCGGAGAAAAACGGCGAAGGGCAGGTGGTCGGCGGAATCGTCGTCATGCGCTTCGGCAAGAACGCCCGCGAAGTGATTAATAATGTAAAAGAGAAAATAAGCGAAATATCAAAGGGCTTGCCGGCCGGCGTGGTGATAAAGCCGGTCTACGACCGCTCGGCGCTGATTAACCGCAGTATTAAGACGCTCTCCGACCAGCTGAAAGAAATACTCGGCATGATGGCGTTGGTTTGCATCATCTTTCTCTTTCATATCCAGAGCGCGCTGGTTTCCTGGCTGGCGTTGCCTATCGGCACGCTCATCGCTTTTATCATAATGTATTTCCTGGGCGTAAATTCCAATATTATGTCCCTGGGCGGGATTGCCATCGCGCTGGGCGATATGGCGGATGGCGCTATTTCGCTCGTGGAAAACCTGCATAAGAAGCTGGAAAAAAACCAGGCTGGCAAGAATCATTGGGAACTGGTTGCCGAGGCGGCCAAGGAAGTCGGCCCTGGAATTTTCGGCTCGTTACTGGTTCTGGTTGTTTCGTTCCTGCCTATCTTCGCGCTGGACGGGCAGGCGGGAAGGCTGTTTAAGCCGCTCGCTTATACCAAGACATTTGCCCTGGCCGGCGGATGCCTGATTACGATAACGCTTATCCCGGTTTTGATGGGCTATTTCGTCCGGGGCAAAATTATCCCGGAGAAGAAAAATCCGGTCAACCGCGGATTGATTAATCTTTACCTCCCGATACTTAATTTCTGCCTTAAATACCGCAAAACGGTTTTATTGATTGCGGTTGTCGGATTGCTTTCCATGTATATCCCTTACCAGAAGATTGGTTCGGAATTCATGCCGCCTTTGGATGAAGGTGATATCCTTTATATGCCGACGTCGTATCCGGGAATTTCCGTCACTGTGGCGCAGGACGCGTTACAGCGGCAGGACCAGATTATCAAGATGTTCCCTGAGGTAGCGGTGGTCTTCGGCAAAACCGGCCGGGCGGAGACCGCGACCGACCCGGCGCCGCTGGAAATGGTGGAGACGACCATTTCCTTGAAGCCCCGCGATGAGTGGCTTGCCCGCAAGATAAAAGAAGGATATTTGCTTGGCCTGGCTGAAGACGCGTTGGCTTCGAGCGGGCTGGATGAACAAACGCTCAAAAGAATCTCCCGCGAAACGGAGAACATGGCGCTCTTCAGGCTGAATAAGTTTATCAGGCTGAAGATTGTTTCTTCTTCCGGGCAGCAAGCCGAGCTGGAACGGATTATCCGAGACGAACTCCCCGCAAAAATAAACGAAGAGCTTATTAATGCCATCAAGGAAAATCTCCGGGCTGAAAACATCAAGTTTGATGCCTCTAACTTGAAACTTCCTGTTTCCGAAATCCCCATGCGCCCGGTTGCCTCCACCTACGAGCTTATGTCCGATGATATGGAATCCGAGATGAAATTCCCCGGGTTTGTCAATGCCTGGACCATGCCGATAAAAACGCGGATAGACATGCTTTCCACCGGCGTAAAAACTCCGGTTGCCATCAAGGTTTTCGGGCCGGATATCAATATCGCGCAGGAGATAGCCAAGGAAATAGAGACCGCGGTAAAGCGCGACCCCGGCACACAGAGCGCCATCGGGGAAAGGTTTACCCAGGGGTATGTTACATTTGATATCAAGCGCGAAGAATGCGCCCGTTACGGCTTGAGCGTGGGAGAGGTGCAGGATATTATCGAAACCGCCATCGGCGGGATGAATATTTCGGAGATAGTCGAAGGCCCTTACCGCTTCTCGGTAAATATCAGGTATCCCAGGGAGATGAGGGATAATATCGAAGAACTCAAAAGGGTCTTGGTTTCTGCTTCCGGCGGACAGAATATTCCCTTGATGAGCGTCGCGGATATCGTCTTTAAGGACGGATATTCCTCCATAAAAACAGAGCAATCCATCCCGGTAAGCGTGGTTTATATTACTCTTAAAGAAGGGCAGGACGTAGGAAGTTATGTGGCGCGCGTGAAAGGATTCCTTGAAGGCAAAATAAAACCGCCTGCCGGATATTATTATTCTTTCAGCGGGCAATACGAATATATGGAGGCGCTCAATAAAAGGCTTTTGGTAGTCGTTCCGCTTACCTTGGTTATAATTACAATCATCGTCTATTTTACGGTCGGCAGCATCCTGATGACGCTGATATTGCTTATCACCCTGCCGTTTTCCCTGATTGGCGGATTCTGGTATATGTATATAATGGATTTTAATATGAGCCTGGCGGTTGTTTCCGGATTCATTGTCCTGGCAGGCTTTGCTTCGCAGACCGCGATAATCATGCATGTCTACCTGGATTTGGCAATGGAAGAGAAAATAAAGTCCGGAATCCCGATAACCAAAGGCGTGATAAATGCCGCGATGATAGAAGGCGCGGTCATGCGCGTCCGCCCGAAAATAATGAGCGTGGCGACCAGCTTTTTCGGGTTATTGCCCTTGCTCTGGACGAGCGCCGCGGAAGGGGGACCCTTACTCAGGATGGCCGTGCCTTTGATGGGCGGGCTCGTTACCTCCGTTATCCATACATTGCTTTTGATACCGCTTTACTACGCGATTTATCTGGAAATAAAATATAAGAATAAGGAAAGGAGAAAAACATGAGGAATATAGTGATAGGCATGGCAATTGCCTGCTTGGTAATTATTGCGGGATGCAATAAGTCCGAACCGGAGAAGCCGGAGACCTCGCCGGCGGCTGAAACAACGGCAACCACAACGGTGCCCACGGCAGACGAAAACGCAAAAGTGCTTCCACATACGATAACCGAGGCCGAAATAGGGAAAGAGGCGGCTTGCCCGGTGATGGGGAGCAAGATAAAGGTGACCAAGGACACGCTTTCCGCTGAATACCGGGGTAAGATTTATTATTTCTGTTGCGATGGCTGCCCGGATGATTTTGCCAAAGACCCGGAAAAATATACGAAGAAGTGAAGCTCCATAGGAGAGATGATTTAAATTATTATAAATAGAAAGGAAGGTATTATGGACATGCTTTGCAGGCAATGCGAACAAACCGCCAAAGGAACCGGATGCACCGTTAAAGGCGTCTGCGGCAAAGAGCCGGAAGCCGCGGTCTTGCAGGATTTAATCCTGTATGGCTTAAGGGGCGTCGGAATCTACGGGCAACTCGCCCGCCAGCTCGGCGTTAAAGACAAGGATGTCGATTACTTTGTCATGAACGCCCTTTTCACCACGATTACCAACGTCAACTTTGACGTAAAAAGGCTTAAAGAAATAGTCAAAGAGACTTACGAAACAAAGGAAAAGATAAAGAAGCTGTTTTTGGATGCCTATAAAAAGAAGAACAGCAAGGAGTTTTCCGGAACGCTGCCTAAAGCGGCCGAATGGAAGCCGGCTGATGATTTGCCGGGCATGCTGGCGGAAGGGTCTAAAGTGGGCGTCCGGGAAAATCCGGATTTGAACGAAGACTTAAGAAGCCTGCGTGAATTGCTTTTATACGGCGTAAAAGGCATCGGCGCTTACGCGCACCACGCTTGGCTTTTGGTCAAAGAAGACGAAACCGTCACGGCATTTTTCCATAAAGCGCTGGCCGCACTGGCCGATTACTCGCTTTCCGCGGATGAGCTGACCGGTCTTGTCATGGAAGCGGGTAAGGTTAACCTAAAATGCATGGAAATCCTAGACCAGGGGCATACCGAAAGGTTTGGAAATCCCGAGCCGACTTCGGTTTACCTGGGGGTGAAAAAAGGTCCGGCAATCATTGTTTCCGGGCATGATTTGGTGGATTTGGAGGAGCTCTTAAAACAGACCGAAGGCAAAGGCGTGAATATTTACACGCACGGCGAGATGCTTCCCGCCCATGCCTATCCCGGCTTGAAGAAATACAAACATCTGGCCGGACACTTCGGAAGCGCCTGGCAAAACCAGCAAAAGGAATTCGATAACGTCCCTGCGGCAATCCTGATGACGACAAACTGCATCCAGCAGCCGCGCGATTCTTACAAAGACAGGATATTTACCACCGGCATGGTCGCGTTTCCCGGATTAAACCATATTCCCAACTACACGCCCAAGGATTTCAGCAAAGTCATCGAAAAGGCATTGGCGTTAAAGGGATTTGCCCAAGACAGCCACGAAAAGGATATCACCATCGGGTTTGGCCACGCGGCCGTCCTGGGCGTGGCGGGCAAAGTGATTGACGCGGTAAAGAGCGGCGCGATAAAGCACTTTTTCCTGATAGGCGGCTGCGACGGCGCCAAGCCGGTCCGGAACTATTACACCGAATTCGCCCAGAAAGTGCCCAAAGACTGCGTGATACTTACTCTCGCCTGCGGAAAGTTCAAGTTTAACCGGCTGGACTTCGGCGATATCAACGGGATACCGAGATTGCTGGACATGGGCCAGTGCAACGACGCCTATTCGGCGATAAAAGTTGCCGGCGCGCTGGCGGACGCCTTCAAATGCACGGTTAATGACCTGCCGTTGTCGCTGGTGCTTTCCTGGTATGAGCAAAAAGCGGTCTGCATCCTGCTGACGCTCTTGTCATTGGGCATAAAGAATATTAAGCTGGGTCCGTCTCTGCCGGCGTTTGTCTCGCCCAATGTCCTGAAAATACTGGTGGAGAAATTCAATATCGCCCCGATAACCACGCCCGAGGAAGACTTAAACAGCATCTTGGGCGCGAAGATTAAGGCGTAAGTTTGATATAGGTAAGATGAATCTAAAACGCCCCGATATGAAATCGGGGCGTTTTCATATCTGATTAAAGAAAGGAGCGGGAAATATGAATACCAGAACCTTATTGATTGCCGCGATATGCGCGGTATTTGTGGCGGGTTATGCAACGATAACCATGGCGGAGGACGATGCCTTCGCGGTTTTGGAGCAACTGGAAAAGAATTATGTCGGACTGGAAAAACCGGGGCTGGATACACTGGCTGCCAAGGCTAATTGTTCCTTGTCCCCTAAAACAGATGTTATGATTTATTGGATGAAAGGAAAAGGCGTTAAAGCAAAGGCCGAAGGCGATGGCACCGATTCCATGGTGGCTAAGCAAATGGTTGAGGCGTATATAAGGCTTACCGGACTGGGGATAAAAACACAAAAAGAAATGTTTGGTTTTAACAAAGATAATGTAAAGATAACCTCTGAACCGGCTGTTTTGAAAGACGGCACCAAGGTTACCCAGCTGACTATTGTCCCCAAAGACGATAAAAAAGCAAAGGAGTTAGGCTTCATTAAAACGATTTTTATGATAGACACCAAAGAATGGGTGTTAAGGCAGTCAAAAATAACCACAAAAGAAGGTGAAGCCGTGGTTGATTTTGAATACAAAGACGGTTTGATTACCAAGATGTCCGCGACCACTTTAAGCGCGAGCACCGTAGTGACCAATACTTACGCGACTGTGGATAAGTTCACCGTGCCGGCCAAGACGGAAGTCTCCATGGATGGCAAGGAGATTCCGGATAATATGAAAAAAATAACCATCAGCTATTCCGATGTTAAAGTAAACGGCAAAATTCCGGATGAGATTTTCGCCGAGCCGAAAGCCGGTGACGTCCCCAAGCCGACGGAAAACGCGGCCCAATTATTCCAGCAGGTCCAGCAGGCAATGCAAAAAGGCGATATGGAAACTGCCAGGCTGAAATTAAAGCAGATTGTGACCTATTACCCTGACGACCCCATGGCCAAAGCGGCCGAGATGATGCTTCAAAATCTTCCTGAATAAGCATCTTGCGTATTATAAAGAAAGGAGCGGGGTATGTTTAAGGAGTTTAAGGCTTTCGCGATGAGGGGGAACGTCCTGGATATGGCAATCGGCATCATCATCGGCGCCTCGTTCGGTAAAATCATCACCTCGATAGTGAATGACGTCCTGATGCCGCCTATCGGCATGCTTTTGGGCAAGATGGATTTCTCCAACCTTTTTGTGGTATTGTCCGGTGATACCGCCGGCAAGGCGATAAACACCGTGGCGGACGCCAAAGCGGCGGGACTGGTGACGGTAAATTACGGGCTGTTTGTAAACACGCTTATAGATTTTATCATCGTGGCGTTTGTGATATTCATGCTGATAAAGCAGATAAACCGCCTGAAGAAAGAAGAGCCCAAACCGGTTACTGCGCCGACGACCAAGGACTGCGGATATTGCTTTACGGCGATTCCGCTTAAGGCTGTCAAGTGTCCGCATTGCACTTCGACATTACAATAATTAGCATGAATCAGCCGGGGCGATTCTGGGAGGGTTGCTCGGCGCGGAAGCGATTCCGGAGAACCTTATCCGTGAGGTGGAAAACTCCGCAGGCATCAAAAAACTCGCCCATGATTTGTTTATGGCAAGGCAGGTAATGATTTAAAATTATCAGGAGTGGTGTATTCCCTGAATTCTCACCAGAGAGACATTCAAAATATTTTGCCACAAATAGAATTTTTCTCTTGACAACTCCATGATAGATACTATAATCAAAAATAATTAATTGATTCGCCTGGACACAAAATAGATTTCAGCATCTTTGAGCAAGCAGCAGATTTTGGCGGGCTATTTATCGTTATCTGTCTATAAAGGAGAACGCCATGAGAAAAACAAGACTGTTTGCTTTAGGATTGCTTACGATTTGCTTAGCCTCTGTTTTTCCTCTTTTATCGGAGTCAAACAATCAAACCACATTGGCAGAAAATGCCAGCAGTTTCTTTGTTGCCGATGTCAATAACGACAGCCGGCCTGATATAATCCTTTTCAATCCGCATAAAACTTCCGAATATACGGTTCTCCTTAATCAGGGTAATAGCGCATTCAATACACAGGCTAATTTCAAAATGCCTGATTCGGTTAAACCGGATAAACTGTTCACTACCCTGGAAATAGATATTGATAACGACGGAACAAACGAACTCCTTGAAATAACAGATAATAAATTAGTCCTGGATACGGCCCCGCAATCGCCTGTGGCGAACGAAGCCGAACCGCCTGATACCAATCCGCTCAAAAGCCTTGCCTTTTCGTCAGATACGCTGGTCGGCGCTTCTGCCGAAGAGATTACCGGCATGGTCGCAACGCCTCTGGACGATTTCGGCGTGATTACCGAAGCCTTGATGGGAAACGTGGATGATGTGGTTTACGTGGAATTACAGTTGAATTTAGCACCCCGTTATTACTGGGGCGCGGTCCTGGCCAAAGTTACCGGCGCGGATATTATTTCCATAGAAGAAAGCTATGATACATGGAATACCGGAATGGGTTTGTGGTGGATGTCTTTTTCGGCAGACCCTGCCCGGGGCGGCGCCGGAAAACTTTATTATTACGACCACATCCATTCGCCTGATAACGACACATATCAAAGCGAAGGCTCATCCTGGTCAGCCGCCTGGGAAGCGGAAGGCGAGCTTTATGGTTCTGCGCAGGGGCCATCCGGCAGTATTGTCAGCGGCACGGCAGTTTCTGAAGCCCGGTTCTTCTTTTCAGGCTCTGCAGGTGCTTATGTCCCGCCCAGGTCAGGCATTCGCCTCGGATTAAGATTAAAAGATGCCGAAAAAGTCACGGTTCAGATTTCCCGCCACGAGCAGTTCGACTTTAGCTGGCTGAATTTTGATTATGTCCAGCCGGAGCAGGAGATAGCGGTTGTCCCGCGTGAAGAAAATTACCAATCCGTTCATAAAGAAGGGCAAAACGTCTGGATGCAGGCTTCCGGCCCGGTTACGGCCGCAGTTGGGTCGGATGTTACTATCAAGGCATATGGCGAATTGATGTATAATATAAATGAATACTCTGCTTCGGCGGAAAGGGTGGATACACAGGGTGGAAGCACCGTATTAACCGATACCGGCGTAACCGCGGGCAACCAATTCGGTCCGATTGCCTATACATATAATATAACTCATGCAAGCCATGAAGTGATAAATTTTATTATGAGGAGTTTAGGGGCTTCTCCCCATCTGCCGGCAGAACTGTATATGACTTACGGAGTAAAACTTTCTGATGCCACGCCTCCGGCCATTACAATCAACTCGCCCCAGGATGGCAAGAAATACGGATTAGTAGAAAGCACCAGCATAGATGTTATGATAATTGATAACCAATCAGGTGTGGCAGCGAGCAAAATCACTCTTAATGGCAAAGAGGTAAATCAAGGCTATAACATTGAGATTGCCAGCCTTCTGGCGATAACGAACACCTTAACCGTCTGGGCGATAGACAATGCCGGTAACGAAGCAACTAAATCCAGTACATTTTACGTTGATTGTTCAGTGGCAAGCATCCGGGCATTGATACTAAAAGGCATGGCCGATGGTTCAATCAGATGGTGGCTTGGTTACTCCTTCCTATTCAGATTAGCTTGGATTGAAAGAGCCATTGAAAACGGAAATATTAGTGCTGCGGTAAACATGATAAATGACTTTATCAGAACACTTATGAATCAGGTTGATAGGCGTGTAGAATTAGAAATTGGTTCCCATATAATTTTCGGTTTAGCTCAATTGAGTTATTTGATTAATCCACTACCGCCTCCAGCCCCATGCTCATGGACGGTAGATGACGGTAAAAACTATGTTTCTGAAACAGAGAGAACCACCACCTTTGAGATTGGTTCTGAACGAGGTATTCCCTGCGGTTGGCCACCTCCGGGCATACCGGTTGCTTATGAAACAGGTAATCATAGGGTTTTCTTTCCGTCTCATCCGGGAACAAGGAATATAACATTACCAGTAAGAGATAACCGTGCCGGTATAAATATAAATGTCGGCTCAGGTTGTTTCCCGCCATGGATTGCCGTGTTAAAAATCTGGCAGCTTAATGATATACTAAGCCAACGAAGGCCAAAAGCAGAAGAAGTAGAAAAACTATGGAAAGGAACGGGGGGTGAACTCGGCATAATTGATTTGGAAAAGGAAATAATAGAAACTGAAGAAAAATCTTGGGGCGATATTGCAGAAGTTATGAGTCAATTCGAAGCTGGGAATCTATCTGAAGATAAATGCAAGGAAGAAAAAGAGACTATTCGACAAAACGCTAAAGATGAAGTGGAAAGTTTAAGAGAACAAATAAAAGATAAACAGAACTTATTAAAAGTTCTTTTTGCGGAAATTGCCCAATACGATGAAGCATTGACAAAGACTATTTCCAGCGGTTGTTATGCATCGGATTATAACACTACTATGATAGTCAGTTTGCACAGCGTTACCCCTCGCGCCGGATTAATTCCATCAGAAGGAAAAGCGACTTTTCGCGGTTACTTTGATGTGATTCCAGATGAAATTACTTTCGGAACTGAAGAAATTACAGTCAGTGATATAGAACTCATAGACAAATTTACCGCTAAAGCCACAGTTACCATAGGCGATACCGATGCGGATATAACCGGATGGAAAGACGTGAAAGTAACCATAGAAAAAGCAAATCCTACTAAACCGGCTGCTGACAAACTATTTGCCGTATGTAAATTAGAACTGAAGTTTATCGTAAATGGAAATGAAGAAAATGATGCATATATCGGATTGAATAATGATGATAATAATAACAACAACGTTAACGATATGGGAGAATCAGGCTTTACGGATGCAAGTTTGGTCGAACTCGTGATTAAGCCAATACCATCTATAGTTGGAAGAGAAGTTAAATTGAATATCAACAACTCGGGTAGTGATAAAATAAAAGTATGGACAAGCCAGCAAAAGGGAAGAGAAGTACTTTTACCGGAACAATTTTTATCAGGTGATTTAGGGAAAAGCCTTTGGGTCGAAGGGATAAAAGGCAGTGATTTTGAGAAAGATATTAGGTTTTTATTAGAATATGATGAGTTTTTTCCTACTGGTGGTATGCTGGGTGAAAACAAAACCTCTGAACCTATCGAAGGGACGGTCATTGGACTAGAGATTGATTTCGCAAATACACCTCGTGATGATGATGACTATGTAATGCAAGGAGTTACCCAAAATGTAAAGGTAAAATTGGTTGGTCCGGCAACAAGCGTTGGTAATATTACGGCACTCGCTATCGACCCTTCGGATGATGCCAGGATTACGGCACCTAATCAATTGCCACAACCTATTAGTGTTGCCAATCCGCTTAATGTAATAGTATTTGGCGAAAAAATGAGCGTAGGCATAGATAAAACATTTCTGAAAGTTACTGGTAAAATAGGGAGTTTAGAGTTTAAGCCCATAGAAAATTTTACGGTTATTGCCGCGCCATTCGTTAATATAGATGCCTGGAAATTACAATATGCTACCGATGGTAACGATATTTTTAAGGAATATCAGGATAATAATTATGAAGCGCCCCGAAACAGGTTAGACGAAGAAAAAGAGCTTAATCCCGGTGCGATTGTTGGCTTCAACGCCGATGATGATAATAAGAATTATAAAATGGACAAAGACGAAGAAAATATTGCTATCAACCATGAAAATGACCTTGTTAAGTTGACCTTGTATGCTGAAGTGGCACAACAAGTTCCTAATCCTTCAATCCAATTAATGCTTCAACAAAAGCCAATAAACGGCGTAAAAGGAGGGAGGATACGAATCTGGAGAACTAGACAAAAAGATACCCAGGGTCCTGTTATTGATGAAAATAATCTAGTTGCAAACTTTACCACGCAAAATCTGCCTGCCGAACTTTGGGTTGAAGGGACGAGATTAAGTGGAGAACCTCGAGACCTCTCTCTTACCCTTAGTATCTTTTCTGGTGGAGGCTTGGTCAGAAGCGATGCTATAAATTTGACCGTAGTTGGGGTTGAGGTGCATGCCGAAGCTGATATTAACAGCCTCACAACTAATTATATCCGCTTGTTTGATAATAAGGATGCTCCTAATGGCGAAACGGATATTGACAAAATGACAGAAGGAAAAGTGCATGCCCGGGTTTATCTGGCATCTAACGGCAGTGATGTAGATATAGAAACTTTCAGCTTTACCCCCGGAGCGGCTGGAAAAACAATCACTTTCAAGGAAGAAGTGCCGACAAAAAACAATTACATGGATGCGAACGAACTTGAACCAATATTAATAAATGGCACGGAACTTGAATATATAAATGATCCGCTTAGCGGAATGTTCGCGGTAACTGAAAATATTCAGTTTCAAGATTCTTCTTCCAATGAACCTGCCGGTGGTGTTCCGGCTGTTGTCGGGGGAAGATTAGTTTTCACTTATTGGGAAGACCTGCCGCGCCATGATTTTGGTATCCGACCGCCCGGATGGTTGGTAAATGTAGTTAAAGTTGATTTGGATTTGCAGAATCTACCGGAAATAAATGAGGAAATATCTGGGGCATTTGTATTAGAAAGCGGGGCGATAACAGGAACAATAGTTATATCCTCCATCATAGCCGGCAACTGGCGATTAACCTTTCCAAACAATGTAACCATTAGTAGAACGGATACATCCGCATTCATCAACTCTGGCGATTTACATCCCATTGTAGCTAATCAAGCAATTAGTATTCCTATAGAAGTAGAAGGAACAACTGTCAGTTTTCAGAATCGGATAAAACTTGAATTTATTCCTCAATATAATCCAGTTCCCATAACAGATACGGTGTTAGCAACTGTTTACAATATAGAATACATAGAACAAACAACTAGAACAACGCCTTTAAATCGGTTGAATTCTATTAGAAATCCAGCCTACATAGTAAATGATAGCAGCGGCGAAGCTATATTCCGAATCAAAAGCATTTCTCCTGCGATTTTTGATGGCGTTAACAATGATAGATTAAAATGGAGAATTAAAAGCGGTTCCACTGGTGATGTACGTTTTTACAATAATATCGGGACAGAAATATCCTGCAGAGGAACCAAATTGGGGGATATTCAATTTGCTCTCGAAATAGACGGCTATGAAATTATTACACCAGAATTTAAATCACGTGTTGTTAATGAGCGGACAGTAACGGTGAGGGTAAATATTATCAACACTCCTGGATTAGTAACTTTTGTAAGCACTAAATCAGAAGTAGATGGAATGATAGAAAGAATGAATATCTACTGGCGACAATTGGGTATTAGATTTGAGTTAGAAAATAGCAGAACAATAAGAAATATGCCTTCTGGGGTAGTAGCAACCGCCATAGGAAACGGAGTATTTAAAGTAAATGTGCCTATTACCGCTTTTGATGGAACAATACTTAGTGCGCTCACTAATCAGGAAATAACAGAATTACAAATTGTTAATAATATAAACAGGTCTGCTTCTGCTAACGTGGTAAATATCTATTCTGTAGCTAATGTTGGAGGTGCTGGTGTAGCGGGGCTTACATTTCCCGGACTTGCAACAAATCCAGCAAATACCCCATCAGAATTGGCTTTTACCACAACTGAGCTAACTACTGGGGATATACTTTTTGCTAGACCCTGCATGTTTGTTGATGGCGATACGGCCGGTAATATTCCCGTATTAGATGTTATCAAGAATACATGGGCTCACGAAATAGGACATTATTTCCGCTTAAGACATCCAGATGATATTGGTAATGTTTCACCGCTAATTATTAATGATGGGAGGAATCTTATGACTGGTCGCGGGCAGACTTATCCTGTTGCTGAAGATTTAATTGGAGAACAGGGAAGCATAGCCATAAAATCACAATTTGTTAGAGATAGATAAGGAGAAAAAACATGGAATCCTTAAAGCATAATACTATTGTGATCATTCTTATTTGTTTGCTCTGTAGTTTTGTTGTTGCTGATGATACTGATGACAACGAGAACAATATTAACTCATCTATAAAACAACTTTCTGCGTTAATCGAAACATCTTCGTTTGATCAACAAGAAGCGGAGAAAATCGTAAGTAACATCTTAAAATCAAATGATGATAAAACGGTAGCGACATTAGAAAAGTTTTTTATTGCTGATCAATGGATATATATCCTCGCTGAAAGACGAGAAAAATTATTCTTCTTAAACGCCCTAAAAAACAACACTAATCTATTAAATGTAAAAAATTTTCTAAAGAAATATCTTTCTGAAGGCTATTTAAAACATCAAGAGCACCCTAAATATCATGAGATATTTCATAGTCTTATAATGGTAACGGCAGAATCTATTAATGAAAAAGAAGCCATTAAATTATTTAGTAATATTACAGAAAGCCCTCATTTTGAATCAGAGAAAATACAGGAACAATCAATGCTATCTGTTCTTAAAGGATTTATCAAAATTGGCAACGATCAGGCGTTTGATTATATTGAACAGCTAAAAGATTTACTTTGCCAGGATTTAGAAAACATTAATATGCTATCGGATTGCTCAAACGATAAAGCGGTCGATTATCTTTTATTCGTTATATTAAATATCGAAAAAGTATGGGAAAGCGATACAAAGAAGAAACAAATCATAATTACCGAGCAACTGCAAAAGGCAAAAATGGCAACTGCCTATATTTTTAGAGAAAAATGCCTTAATGCATTGCTTGGAGAAGGGTATAAGGATCAATTGAATGTATTTATTGGTCACAACAACAAAATCGAGAGCGAGGGGGTAAAATATTGGTCAAGCAAAAAGCTATCAGCGTGTTTAGATGAAATCAAAAAGAATCGAAAGATACTGGAGGGAGCTGAAAACATAGATCTTAAAATAGACCTTAATAAATTTATTGATAAGCTTTCTGAAATAATTGAGCAGAAAAATGAAAAAGAAAAGGAAGGTAAAAAAGATAAAGACAAACCTAAAGATTCTCCTGACCAATCAGATACCGATAAACCCAAGGATAATCCAGACGATAATCCAGACAGCGGTTCGGATAATCCCGAAAAACCTAAGTAGTCCCGATAAATCGGGATACCCGCCGCCCCGATAGTCGGAGCGAGCCTCGCCTATGGCGGGAGAGTGGTAAAAGATAAACAAGATTAAGCTGAATCGTCCTTATTCCCTAATGCTTAATTTATCGTTGACAGTTTCTCCGTCCTATTATATACTTACATCTCATCTTGCTTTGCATCTAGTAAACGAGTTAGCGGAAGCGCCTTACGAATGATAGACGTTTTGCGAAAATAGCGTCCGATAAACCGCGTAAATAAATGGATAGGAGGCGAGGTGTGTGTCCCGCGAGGAAATTCCTTAATTATAAAAGGAGGTGTGTATGATGAAAAGAATAAATTGGGTTCAAAGAATTATAACCGTGTCAGCAATCGGTGTGCTACTTGTTTTCTGTTTTACATTCTCTCATGCCGAGATAGACCAAAAATATTATGGTTTTTGGGTGGACACCAGAGACCAGAAATTAGCACCTGAAGAGCAAGCGCTTGTTGATCAGCCGGCAATGACAAGACCGGAGTTACTGAGGAAAGGCGCAAAGAATGATATTACTAATTTAAGGAATAGCGTTGAAGACGAACTTAGAATATATGTTTTGGCATTCATATGGGAAGACGATAAGATTCAAAAAGTAAAAAGCATCTTAAATAAACCATGGGACACGGAAGGGATTAACACTCTTTGGCAGCTAACATTCGGAAACGCGCCGGAATGGAAAGGCGTATGCGGACGAAAGCAACCGCTCTTAAATCTTTTCGTCTATATCACTACTAATTATAAAAACAATGAAATAAACGAATTAATCAAAGAAAAATTTGATGCGATAGCCAAAAGTATGCAAGATGAAAAACCAGAATTTGTGCATGTCAAAAACCCTAAGGTAGTTCAAGTAATGGAATTATGGTGTGCTATTGCCGAATACGGTTCCTTGGCTCTTATATCAAATACAATGTTGCAAACCGTAGAAAAAACTCCCGATGATACAAATTCTTATCCGATTGCTCGTTCGTTTCTGGAAATCTTTGCGGCTTATCCGTCCGAAGAAAGCATTAATCAGCTAAAGAATTTATTTAACAGCCTTTCTTGGGATAAAAATGATGACAGGAGAAAATACCTCGAGCAAATAGTTAAATGGAATGAAATGTTACTTCGCTATCCAGTTTTAAAGGTATTTAAATATACGCGACATATTAACGATTTACTTCAAAAGTGGGTTAAACAGGCTGATACGATGCAAGAAAGCGAACAAGACCGTACAGCATTTCTTGAAAAACAAATTGAGGGATATGTGAATGACCAAATAAAAAGAGCAAACGAACTTGAAAGTGGACGTATATTTACAAAACAAGGCTGGATTAAAGAAGCTAACCAAATAAAAAATAAACTAAAAATATTTAGGACAAAAGAAAAGCAAAATAATGCCAAAGATTCACCTGACCAATCAGATACTGATAAACCAAAAGATACGCCTGACAAGAAGCCCGACAGCGGTTCGGATAATCCCGAAAAACCTAAGTAGCAACTATACCCGTGAGTGGTAAAAGGATAAATAAATCACGGATAGGGTGGATATTATATCCGAGCAGGGTATACAATGCATCCAAATAGGGGATAGATTGCGCTTAAATAGGTCATACATCACGCTTGAATAGGTTGTCCATCACACCTGAATAGGTTACATACTTACGTCCGGGATACCATTAGAGAAATAGTTTACGCCTATCATAATCCTTTGTTTTAACCCATGTCAAACCGGATTTTAATTAGAATCATTCCAAAAAACATTTAAACCATTAGATTAAATACCAACCATCAATTTTTCCATAGGGGGTGGAGAATATCCCCAGAGGGGGTGGGGATGCTTTCCGTGCCACGGGGGAATACGATTTTCTATAGGGGGGATTACGTCATTCTATAAGGGGGAGTACGTCTGAACATAGGGGGGACTACGTCGGCCTATAGGGGGTATTACATCTGACTATAAGGGGTATTACGTCCGTGTAAAGGGGGTATTACGTCCGTATAGGGGGAGTATTCCATCCATGTAGAGGGTGTATTCCGTCCGTATAGAGGGGGCACTACGTCCATGTAGAAGGGGGATTACGTCTGTGTAGTGGGTGGAATAGCCTTTCAGGTAAGGGGGAGTTGGACTTTGGAGGGGGAGATGGTAGGGTATCTACCCCCCGGGGATACCCCCATGTGGAATATCAAAAACAGCCGTGGGTGGATTCTTCCTCATATATTCTGTAGGCGAGATTGAAATAGCCGTCCTCGGATAAATCACCCGGCACCGGATTGCCCCCGAACCTTGGGTGCGGGTATTCCACCTTTAAAGCGCTCAAGTAGCGGTCGAGCCGGATATCCAGACAATCCGCCATGCAAACGGTTTCCACTATTTTTATTATCGCGTCTTTCAAGCTATCAGTATATATTTCTTCCCAATAGGAAATGAGGACTCGCCTTGCCTTTTCGGCATCGAAGTAATGAGACAAATTGACGATACGTTTTTCCATATAGCATCATCCATCCATATAAAGTATAACCGATGATTAGAGCATTTTCAACCTAAATTTATTTGGGATGGAAAAATATTTATAATGAACTATTTGGGAATCGGTGCTGTATTATTTCGGGATTTACTTAGGATTTATTGAATCTGGGCTTCGTTTAACAGATTATCTCTTTTCTGAGAATCAAACACGGCTTCCTGCAATTCTTTATGTAATTCTTTACGTGACATATTTTTAATAAGACGCAAGACAAGATATCTAATAAGAGCAATTCTAATAATACCTTCTAATTTATTTATTTGCTCAATCATTTCTGCAAAATTTGTATATGCTAGTTGTACAAGATTAGCGCTTCCATGAACCCATTCATTTCGTGTTTTATATAAATCTTTATATATTTGGAAGATATCATACATCTTTTCATTGTCTTTTATGGATAAAACCGACATTTTTTCGCATAGTTTATGGGATAATTCCATTTCCGATATTCCACACATCGCTTCAGCGCAAGTCCATAAATCTACGATAACATCAAAAAACAATCCTGAAGTTGGAGCCCGAACAAAACAATAAAGAGCATTCAGTATATCAGATTGAGGATTTTGTGGTAATTGTTTGAATGATTCCCATAATAGCTTTGTTAGGGTTATAAGTTTGTTTTTATGCTCTTCGTCTATAAGATATGAATGAAAATCACCTGGTAATAATGACTGTGTCCCAGCGCATAATCGACTTGTGGTAGGTGTGTTGTTATAATATCTGACTTCAATTTCATCTGCTAATGCTATATAGCCAGAACGAGTCATTCGTAATAATGCCATTATTGCCCATGAACATGGATTGCGTCCTACGCTGAACGCATGTAAACCTGATAGTGTTTCCCAGCCAGAATCGTTTTTAATCTCAACACACCAAGCTTTAGATAAGATATTAATCGTTTCTGCATGCTGATCATCCCATCGGGCTTCTTTAACAAATCCGGTTGGCGTTATAGCTTCAGATGTTACACATTCCTTAGAACCATCTTCGTAACACTTAATAATTTGACTGACTTTTTTAGCCCTAAATATTTTTGCTAGCTCATGTTCAGAAAGTTTGCGTATAACAAATGGACCAATATCAACATTGCCAATAGCAGAATTAAGCCCGTTGATATAAATTAATTTTTGGGTATATGTAATATCATTATTCATCGCACACTTCCTATTTTCTGCTTTTCTTCCTCTGTCTATTAGATATTCTCTGCTCCTTATCGGTCAGGGCACAAGCCGCCCTTTTTTGCCCAAGCAATGCCAGACTACCCGCTCGGCTAACTCCATATCCGCATTAGATGTTGCTATCTTATCTTTTTCAGGAGAGATGCCATAAACCGGTTTATCATATCCCGGCGCATCGTCAAATCGGTTAATCTTACCTTGTTCAACCAGATAATCCAGCGCCTTTTGGGTTAAATCCATATCTATCTTGGTTCCCTTAGATATCTCGGAAGCGGTTCGCGTAGTCAATTTGTAGAGCTTTTTCAATAGGGTATCCGCTCGTTCGCGCATCACCGCCCACGCATCAAGCTCTTCCCATTCCGATTTTCGTTTCGGCATAAGCTTATTTGTTCCTTTTGGTGGTTTTTTAGGGAGTTATTTTTTGTCCTCTGTCATTAGGGGTCCCGTAATTGACTTCCCGGATTCTTTTTTGACTATCGCCTGGAATTCTTCCAGGTATTTAGTGTAATTATTTAAATTGCCTTTTGCCGCTGATTCATTCGCTAAGGTTAGCTTTGATATGAGCGCCTGGTATACCTCATAGTTAGTTATTGACCCCTCATCAAAGTATTTGGTTACGACCTTTTTCAGGTAGTCAACGGTGAGCTTAAGAGTACTCGCATTAGTTTCTCCCGAATAATCGCTACCGGTTTGTTCATCAAAGGCTTTAACCCGATAGAAATAAGGTGTGTCCTCTTGAAGGCCGGTATCTGAATAGCTTGTTGCATTAGAAGGAACCGTGGCAATTTTCTCGAACTTGCCATAGCATAGCTTGCGTTCTATAATAAAGCCATCTTCGCTCTTGGAATTATCCTGCCATTTGATATCTATTTGGGAAAGCGAAATCGGCGTGGCAACCAGATTTGACGGAGTGGCTAATAAAGTAGATACTTTTATCTCATTGGAATAACTGCTATTCCCTTTTTTGTTGTAGGAAAGCACCCTGTAATAATACGTGGTTTCGGTAGCAATCCCATCATCTTCAGACGAAACCGGCCCGCAATAATGACTGCCATCGGAAAATTTGGGTTGGAAAATCTGGACTATTTGTTCGTATTTACCGTTCATACCGGTTTTGCGTTCTACAATAAACCCTTCCGAATTGTTCGAATTATCCGTCCAAGTCAGGCAGATTTCAGAGGCAGATACAACATTGGCATGTAAACCAGTAGGGGCAGCTGGAATATGGTTTTCCAGTATCAATAGATAGAGATTTGAGAATTCATTTGCTCTTGAAGTCGTTTTATTAGAGCCGGAAGACCCGATAATTATGTCATCGTTTGGAGCGCCGGCGCCCGTTACAGTAAGTAAAGTAGTTAATAATAAAATAACCGTAATTATTTTTATTATTTTGAGCATACTCTATAGCCTAATTATATTTCCTCTCCTATATCATCAACTGTGTGTTTTTACGCTCCGCATCCGTCAGATTGACTATCTGCGCGTCTATCTTGAGCTTCTTTTCCCGCGCCAGCCATCCGGCAGAGAGAATCGTTAAATACGGGTCGCGCTTTATCTTTTCCGGCAAATCAGTCAGGCTGGTCGCCCCGTTCTTTTTCAGGTATTTCCAGATATCGCCCGCGGTCTCGCCTATTTTATCAATCGTAATGAGTTCTTTAACTTTAGAAGGCAGGAATTCTTTTTTAAGCATATTCTTTAAGGCATCCAGTTTCTGCTTGGTTTCCAGCTTTTCGTGGTGGACTTTGCTGACCAGCATGCCGAAGGTATCTTCCCAGTCAAAGAGGTCCTGCCTGCATTTGGGGCAGACCCTTAGATGCGCAAAGAGTTTTTCCTCTTTTTCCCTGGTCAGGAAGGTCGTATCGCCCATTACGTAATCGGTCAAATCCATTTCCATTTCCGAGCATTCAGCCGTTGCCTGGCATTGGTTTTTCTTCTTTACCATTTTCCTTCTCCTTTATCTCTCTTAATAATTGTAGCATAAGTTTGCGCAAACGGCAAACTTTTTGCCTCAGATTTGGCAGTTCGTATTTATCAAAAGGCGGGGTTTTATGGATATTCTCATAAGCCATCTTGCCCGGTTCCTGCCCGGCCATGAGGAGCATGAGTTGCCGGTCTTCTTCGGGCAATTGAGCCAGGATTTTCTTAAGCCTTTCCATCTCGCGGTCGTAGTTCTTAGGGTGCGGCCTTAAATCAGCTATATCCAGAGGCAGTTCTTCGGTATATATTTCAGTCAATGATTTTGGCTGGTGGCGATGTCTTTTGTTCCCAATCCAGCAGACATTCTGGCATATCTGGTAAAACCATGCCTTGAAAGAGCCCTCGCCGGAAGGGGTGAATTCATTATTATTAAGCTTTTCCAGCGCGGTCAGGCATGCCTGTTGGACGAGGTCATCTATAAATCCTTTGTCCCGATACCAGCTTTGGCTGCGGATATAGTTCCAGCCAGGTTCGTAATAACGGCTAAACAGGGTTTCCATGCAATTTGCTTTTAATAACTCCTCATCCGACCTGCCGTCCGTTACCATATATAGACTCCTTCAACAGATTAGTAAGCAATTATCGTGCCAAGTGACAAAATACCGCTAAAGACGATTTTAACGCACTTCTATTCCTAAATAAAGCTTTTCACAGGTGTTCCCCTGCCAATTCATGTAAAGGGAGTGTCAAAAAGTGTAAAGTAATTTGGCAACACATCAAGGTCGCTATACACAAATCTGATAAATTTTGCCCTTCTTAAAAGATTTCCTGTCACAAGAGGCTCGTTTTGGAATTAGGATATGCAAGGGGATGAGTAACAATGAAGAAAAGTGATGAAAGTGAGGGTAAAGATATGGAAAACGAAACCAAAAACAAACAGGGGTGCAAGTTATGTGGGAAACCGTTACCGAACGGTAACAGCTTGGTTAACCAAACAGCCCGGACGTTAGGTTATTGCCGGTATTGCTACAAAGGAGAGTTCCCAAGACAGCATAAATATACCAGGATGAATTTACGGGAGGGGACAGGCGGACCTTTGTCATGGTCAGAACGCAGGTTATCTGAACAAGCAGGCTTTAACCCGGAGGTCTGGTCTCCGGAATTCCGCGCGGAGATGGAAGACTACTGGGAAGCCAGAATGAGAGGTGAGGTATGACTACAAAGTTACAAGTTACAAGTAGCAAGTTAAAAGTTGGAAGGCTCCTGATAATACTTATTACAGGAATCCTATGTATCGGAGTTACCGCCTGGGCGACTAAGCCTGCGGAACTTCCTTCCGGCGTTACCATTATAAAGCCAATGGATAAAGCCAATAACCCATATCAAAAGGAATACGATGAAATGCTTGCACCTACAGTTATGATTGAAACGCTGACGGGATGCGGAAGCGGGGTTGTAATTCCGAGTTCAATAGTTCAACAGCTTAATAGTTCAAAAGAAACTTACATATTAACGGCTGCTCATGTAGTGGGGAAATACGCCAAAGTTGAAGTTACATTTTACAATTACGATAATTCTACATTTAACATAATTACGGCATCCGTAGTAATGACAGATACTTCCAAAGACTTAGCCCTTCTTCGTGTTCTTTGTGACCTTAGTGGTGAAAAGATTTATCCAGCGAAGTTGGCAAAGAGGGATTACAAGCCATATCTATTTGCAGAAGTTTGGGTGGTTGGATGTTCTTTAGGATTAGACCCCAGGCCTTCTTTTGGTCATCTTTGCGCCTTAGCGGTCGATTCTTGGGAAGTCTCTGCACCTGTTCTACCTGGGAATTCGGGCGGGCCTGTATATGCGAAGCGAAGCGCCGTCCCGTCTAATGACGGGAACGCCTACCAATATGAGTTAATCGGTATTGCTGTGTGGGTCAGGCTGTATGGCGACCAGTTAATAACTACCATGGCGGGAATAGTTCCTATCTCGGAAATATACAATTTCCTCGACCAAAGGACTAAAGAACCGAAGGACGAAAGGACATTAAATAGTTCTTCCGTTTTTCCGTTCCTCAGTTCTTCTGTTCGTCAATCAGACGCATCGAGGTGTCTTTCCGTTAGCATGCGCGGAAGGGAGATGTATCGGCGGATAGATAAATTAATGAAGTATCCCTACCCGACAGAAACAGGAAGTGGCCCCGGCACCTTCGGCCGGGACGACCGAACATGTTTAATCTGTAGGGTCGGGACCTTCGGGGATACTACCATGAGTACAGTAAAACTATGGATAAAGCTGGCCGTAAACCCGCTGACGACTGCCGTGCCTAAGATGGCTGAACTTTGGGCGAATGGTCTGTCCAACAATGCGGACAAGCTGATTGACCGCATTAAGACGACTATCCCGGATGAAATCACCTATCTTTCACGGATTGCCGAACCTGCGGAACAGGAATTCCGGAAAGTGCTTGACCCTGCTTTTATCAGCCGTAAAGGCAAAAACAAGAACAGGATAAATGCCACACAGGCTTATAAAATCAAGCAGGCATGGGCAAGGTATCTGAAGAATCTTGAATATATGTTTGAGAACGTTGACGGCGTCGCCGCCAAGAGGTTTAAAGACAAAGTTCAGGCTTCCAAAGATGCTTATGCCGACAGGTTAAGCGAAACCACGCTTGCCTTGACAGGCGTTAAGGCATTGGAATCCGGTCCGGCAAGGATAGCGGTGTTCTGGTTATCAGGCGACTCAAAAGCCAAAGGGCTGATGAGAGCCGCTGACCAGTACGTTGCCGCGAGCGAACCTTTTAACGTCACCACGATGGAAAAGAGGAATTCGCTCAGGTCTTTGTTATTCGCTCGCCTGATTCAGGGAGGGATAACAATCATCCATGCGGGAATGGGGATGCCGGTCATAACGGAAGTCAATACCCTCTTGAACTCGCTTGTTCAGGGGATGATTGACCCGATGTTAGGGCTGGAAAGCTTTACTCCAGGCGGAGCAAGCCACGTTGACTTTATCAAGGATAACGGACAGTTGTTCTTGGAGGTAAAAGTCAGTCAGGTGTAAACGTGGAAACGTTTATAAGCTGATAGGTTGATAAGAGGGCGTCCCAATCAAAGGGGTTGCGGACGCCCCTTATTTTATTCAATCACCGTAGTGCCCCACCTGCGCTATCGCTTCGGGGGCGTCGTTGCTACTCCGCATTTCTCCCCTTTCACTTCGTTGCGGGGGCTACCGATTGATTAAAAACAGAATGGTGCTTATTCTACAATGGTTTCACACTTGGGAAGGGCATTAATGAAGAATCTGCCATACTGCTTGGTGACCACTCTATTATCCAGTATCACAACCATGCCCTTATCCGTCTTGGTCCTAATTAATCTCCCGAATCCCTGCCTCAGCTTGATTATCGCCTCCGGCAGGAAATAGCCCATGAAAGAATCTATTCCCTCACGCTCCATCTTCTCTATCTTCGCCTCGACCACCGGTTCGGAAGGCACTGGGAAAGGGAGCTTGGTGATAATAATATTTTCCAATGCCGCGCCCGGCACATCCACACCCTGCCAGAAGCTGTCCGCCCCGAAGATGACCGAGCCGACCCGGTTCTTGAATTCCTCCAGCATCTTGTGACGCGGCAGGTCCTTGCCCTGCAGATATGCCGCCATCCCGGCTTTTTCCAGCTCCGGATAAAGATGCTCATACATCCGGTTCATGAGGTCATAGCTCGTAAAAAGGACAAAGGCGCTTCCTTTGGAAAGATTGAGGTATTTCATTATCCGCTCTCCCGCCATCGGCAGGAACGATGCCTTGTCATTCGGGTCCGGCATGTCACGCGTCAGGAACATCCTGACCTGCTTCTGGTAATCAAAGGGCGAGCCGAGAATCACTTCCCCGGTCTTTTCTATCCCGAGTATTTTCTTGAGATACCCCAGCCCGTCCTTTTGCGCAGTTGCCAAGGTCGCGCTGGTGAGTACCACGCTTTTTAATCTCCCGAAGAGAATCTTTTTCAGGCTTTCCGCCACAGAGACCGGGGCGCTTTTCAGGATGATGTTCGGGCGGTTAAAACGGGACTTCCGCTTTTCTATCCAATAGACTCCATTCGGAGTATTTGTTGTATTCACCGAGGGAGAGTCTTCGCACTCGCTCACGTCTGATTGCTTCACAAAGTTTTCCAGTTCCAGTGCCAGCGATGCGGTGCGTATAAGGAACGCGTTCAGTTCTGTTTCATCAAATTTCCGTGCCCCCTTCATATTTTTCTTCTTCAAGAGTTCGTCTTTGAGTTCTTTCAGGTCGAAGTGGAGACGGGAGAGTTCGGCGGAGAGGGGATTGGGGACAAAATCCTTTTTCCTGACGCGGCCGTTTTCCGGCGCCTCGTTTTCATACCACTCGATAATCGAATTGAAGAAGCATTCCGCGGCATCGCGCGCGGATTGGAGCGATTCCTTGCAGCGCCTTAACGGCGTAATCTTGGGAGGGATAAATGAGAGCAATCCCTTATTCGTCCGCGGGTTATAGATGGAATTAAGCAAATAATTAACGCGGTAGTTGGAGATATCCAGCCCTAAATGGCTCTGGGCGACGCTTTCCAGCCGGTGGGCCTCGTCTATTATCGCCACGTCGTAATTCGGGAGGATGTTGTTTTCCTCCTCGCGCATCAGGGCGTCCATAAGAAGGAGCGCGTGGTTGACGACGATGATATCGGCGTTCCAGACGGCGTTCCTCGCCAGCCGGTAAAAGCATTGGCGGTAATAAGTGCATTTCTTCCCGGAGCAGTTATCGCGCTCGCAGGAGACCTCTGACCAGACCTTGTCCGAAGGCGTCCAGCTGATATCGGAGAGGCTGCCTTCCTTGGTCTTGGCTGACCATTCCTTTAATCGGGAGAGCTCCTCCAGTTCAAGAGAAGTCTCGAAGAGTTCGGATTGGTAATTGGCGGCGCGGTTAAGTCGCCTGAGGCACAGATAATTATTGCGCCCTTTGACCAGTGCCGAGGTAAAAGGAACGCCAAGAATATCTTTTAAGAGAGGCAGGTCTTTATGGAAAATCTGTTCCTGGAGATTAATGGTATGTGTGGAGATGACGACTGCTTGGCTGTTAATACCTTCTGCGGTGTCTTCACGTGTTTCCCTGGCAGAGCAGGCATAGGCGATAGCGGGAATAAGGTAGGCAAAGGTCTTGCCCACTCCGGTGCCTGCCTCGACCATCAAGTGTTGTGATTCGTTAATTGCCTTGACGACCGCCTTGAACATTTCGACCTGTTGTGGCCGCGTTTCGTAGCCGGGCATCTTCTTGGAAATGAGTCCGTTGGGTGAGAATATTTCTTCAGGATTCATTGTAGTAATATATTACATCAACTTGTCTTTCCGTGCTTGCCGCCCTTGGCGAGCCTCGCCTTTGGTGGGACTCGGAATCTATTTTCTGGATTCCCGCTGGAGTTTATCCCGCCTTTCGGCGGGGCGGGAATGACATGTGGCGCCGGAATGACAATCGGGAAAGATACTTCATTTCTTCCACTCCTTCGGAGTAAGGGTTTTATTTGCCGACCACCAGTTGTCCCATACTGCTTTACCGGTAAATGCCTGGTTGGTGAAATAGGATATTATTTTACGGGCTTTATCCCTTACCTGGGTATCCGGGTTTTCCAGGAAGTTAGCGACTTTTTCAAGCTTTGTGCATTCGCCCAAAGAGACCAGCGCGGCAGAGGCTTTCATGCTGACCATGGGGTCGTCATCAGTTGAAAGCCTTGAAAGCGAGCTTCTGGCTTCCGGGAAGGTTTTTGCGCCGCCGCCTGCCTTGAAATAAGAGGAATACTGTTTGATTTCCGTATTGTCCTCTATCAGCTCGTATTCAGGCTGTTCGGTTATGATAAGGTAAAAGAGGTCAGCCAGGAGAGTTTTGAGTGTGGCATGCTGGTCGCGGTATTTTTCCGTGATATTCTGGTAAACGGTTTTATTGTTGAATTGGCCGTAATAAGCGAGGATAATCATTCCTTTGGTTGCACGTATCTTTTTTGCCAGGTCGCCTTTCTGGTATTCTTCGAATAGTATTTTGAGCGCGTTTGCCGGGTTTCCTGCCAGCGCCTTGGCAAGCGGTTCAAGGTTCGGCGATTCGGTATCCAATATGGCCGCTTTTAAGGTTTCGTCGGGAGAGGCGGCTTTTGGTTTTCCATCATCCGGTTTTTCCTTAAAGAATTGGATGTATACACTAATTCCGATGGCGGCCAGGGCGATAATGGTGATAGCAAACCTGACCAGCGGCTGTTGGAAGAATGAAAACTTTCGTTGGGCGCGCCCGCTTTTCATGAATCCGACCTGCGTTCCGCAGGCATGGCAGATAACATCTCCCTGAGGTATTTCCGCGCGGCATTTGGGGTTGGGGCAGCGCTTGGTTCCGGAGCTCTCCGGCGGAGGCAAAGGCGCTTTTTTATCGCCTTTGGCAGGAGATGGCGCGGTTTCCTTTTGCTTTGGCGGTTCGTTTTCCAGAGGTAGCAATTCCAGTTTATCCGAGGTTGGGCGTTTAGGGATAGGGACTTCAACCGCCATGGCGCATTGGGGGCATTTTACTTTTTTACCGGCCAGTTCGTCCTTGGTCTTTATTTTCTTACCGCATTTACAGGAGAAAAGTATCGGCATAAAATAGAATAATAACAAAACTTTTGAATAAAGCAAGTTTTGTTAGACATATATTTAAGTAACTCGTAGAGATTTTCTTGCTTGTGATAAGCCAAAGGGATATAATTGATATATGCTGAAAATGGTTTCACAGGATTTGCAATATCCCCCTTCAAGGGAAGAGCTGATAGACCAGATGTATTATCATTCCTATCCGTTTTTCCTGGAAAGCCTGATGGAGAATCCATCGTTCGGCAGGTATTCATATTATGGGTCAGACCCGTTTCTGGTTTTGAAGTCCAAGGGAATGCGGATTACGGTTATCAAGTCGAATAAAGTAATCCATAAAACCGGTAATCCTTTTAGTGAGCTGAAGGAAATACTGAAAACATACAGGCTGGAATCCGCGCCCTTGGGTGAAGAGACGGCTCCGTTTATCGGCGGCGGGGTAGGTTATATGGGTTACGACCTGTGCCATTTTGTGGAGAAACTTCCGAACACGGCGAAAGACGACCTGGGTTTTCCGGATATGTTTTTCGCCTTTTACAATCAACTGATTGTCCATGACCACCTGAAAAACAAGATGACTCTGGTCAGATTGGTGGCCGCGGATAATTCAATCTCCAAGCCAATCTGCATGAGCATGACCGGCCGCCGGTTCAGGATTAAGGAGACGATGCCGACCAAGTTCGTATCCAATTTCAGCCGGGCGGATTATTTGAGGGCGGTAAAGGAAGCCAAAGAGTATATCGCAGCGGGTGATATTTACCAGGTCAATCTTTCCCAGCGGTTCAAGACGGATTTTTACGGTTCGCCTTTACATCTATATAAGAAGCTGAGCAAGATTAACCCGGCGCCTTTCAGCGCGTTTCTTAGGCCGAATCCGTGGCAGATTGTTATGAGCTCTTCCCCGGAGCGGTTCCTGAAGGTGAAAGACGGAGTGGTCGAAACCAGGCCGATAAAGGGAACCAGGCCGCGCGGGAAGACAAAGAGCGAAGATAATAAATTGAAGAAAGCGCTTTTGGAAAGCGAGAAAGATAATGCGGAGCTTGCCATGATTGTGGATTTGGAGCGTAATGACCTGGGCCGGGTGTGCAAATACGGCTCGGTCAAAGTGACAAATGCAAGAGAGTTGGAAAGCTACCAAACGGTGCATCACTTAGTGGCAACCGTAAAGGGGGAACTGTCGCCTGATAAGGATGTAGTCGATTTAATCAAGGCGTCGTTTCCGGGCGGTTCGATTACCGGCGCGCCGAAGATACGGGCGATGGAAATAATAGACGAACTGGAACCGACCGCGCGCGGGCCTTATACGGGCGCTTTGGGCTGGATAGGGTTCGACGGCACGATGGATTTATCCATTGCCATAAGAATTTTACTTGTAGATACACCCCTTAATCAGACGATAAATAAAGTATATTATCAGGTCGGCGGCGGTATTGTTGCCGATTCTGTGCCTGAAGCCGAATATAAAGAAACGCTGGATAAAGGCAGGGCTCTGGAGAGGGCATTAATTGAAAGCCAGAACAGCTGATGACTAATTTAGCATATATGAATGCAGGGACTGCTTTGAATACCGCCAATATTTTCAGCATTTTCGCTTCTGTCCAGGGAGAAGGCATTTATGTAGGAGTCCCCCAAATATTCATACGTTTTACCGGATGCAATATCCGATGCGGTTATTGCGATACGGCAGAGGCGCTTACGCCGCAGGCGATTGCCCGGGTTGAGGCAACGCCGTTTTCCGGAAATATGACGCTGTTATCAAACCCGCTTTCAATCGAAGTGATTGCCGGCCATGTAAAAGGGATGAATGATAGTTTTAACGGATTTCATTCGATCGCGTTGACCGGCGGAGAGCCCTTGGTCAGCAACGGGTTTCTGAAGAAGCTTTTACCGGCACTTAAGGGGACCGGGTTAAGGATATTCCTGGAAACCAACGGGACATTACCGGAAAAGTTGGAAGAAATGATAGAAATGGTGGATATTGTTTCAATGGATATAAAAATACCGTCCAGTATGCAGAACGGAACGATTGATTGGAATAAAACCAAGGCGTTCTTGGAAATTGCCTCCAGGAAAGATTGTTACGTGAAAATAATTATAGACGATAAAATCCAGGAGGAGGAATTAAAGAAAGCGGGCGATTTGGCGGCAAGTATCAATCCGGATATGCCGGTGGTAATACAACCGGTTTCTTCAGGCAGTAACGGGAAAAGCGGCAGTTGCGTTTCCCTGAAGAAACTTGCCGATGCCTACGGCATTTTACGGGCAGTGCTGAGCGATGTGCGGATAATACCGCAGGTCCATAAACTGGCCGGATGGAATTAATAAATACTTGAAACTTAAGGCGTTTTGATTTATTATGCTGGCTAATATGTTTTCTCCCAAAGAACTGTTAAGCGTTGAAATCGGCGGGGAATACCTGAAGCTTGCCCATATCAAGAAATCCGGAAGCGGAGTCCGCGTACTTAAGATGGTGAGCAAGGATATCCGCCCCCTTTCCGATGACGAGATTTCAGAATTTATAAAGAATTACGTTGCCGAGAACCAGATTAAAACCAAAAAGGTTATTACGTTCATCAGCCCGCGTTATACGATAAACAAAAACATAGAACTGCCTTCCACTAACGAAGCGGAAATAAAAGAAATCATCAATCTGCAAGCCAGCCGCCATACGCCGTATTCAAGGGATGAAATTGTTATTGATTATATCCCGATAGGCGTTATCAAGGGCGGTTATACAAAAGTGCTTTTGGTGATAGTAAACAAGGATATTATCAAAAAATACCAGGATATCCTGGAACGGACCGGATTAGAATTAACGAAAGTAGTTTTGGGCAAGGAAATAATCTGCCGGTGGTTCCAGGAATTAAGAGGCGCCCAGCAGGAACCGGTTTGCCTGCTACACGTGGATTATGCCGGCACCGATTTTTTGGTGGTGCAGGACGGCAAGGTGATTTTTGCCAGAAACATTCCGATAGGGGCCTATCAATTAAATTATGAAGGACCGGCGCAACAGGAAAGATTCCTGAAAGAAATCCAGAGTTCCCTGGAAAGTTACCAGGTGGAAAACGTGGACAAGTTCAAACGGGTGGTAATGGTTGGGGCGGTTGATAAGCTGGCAGAATTGCCGAAAGTATTGGGAACCCAGTTTGGTTTTTCGGTAATGAACGAACCGTATTTTGACCGTGCTTCTTTCATGCCGGAAGTGCAGTCTGTCAAGGAAGCGGATAGCAAGGAAATGTCTTATTTACCGGCGTTATACGCACCGTTGTGTTATCAATTAAATGATTTTATCGACCTTACACCCGAGGATATCCGCCTGCGCGAAATCATGGCGGAAAAGAGCCGCGACCTTATATTCACCGCAACGCTGGTAATGTTTATTCTGATTGTCGGCTCTTTCGTGCTTTACAATAAAATAACGACCAAACAAACAACCCTTAAGTCATTCGTTGGTATTTATGAGAAAGAACATCAGGATGCATTGAAATTGAAGGAATTTTACAAGCAAACCGGGGTTATCAAGAGATATTTGGATGAAAGGACTTTCGCTCTTGAAGTGATAACAGAGATGTACCGCCTGGCACCCAAAACTGTTTGGCTGAATAACATCAGCTATGTTTATGAGAAAGATAACAGGAATCTTAAGCTTGACGGAAGCGGGGAATCGTTAGCCGATATCCAGAGGTTCATCGATTCTCTGAAAGAATCCCCGTTTTTCGAGGTGGATAAAGCCACGAAAAATATGCGTGGGGAACTATATGATTTTGAAGTGGTTTGCCTGTTCAAAAAGAATAAGGCTGTCGTAAAAGCGGAGAAATAAATATGGGTTGGTGGGCAAAGTTGTCTCAAAGGGAAAAAAGGCTTTTTTCCGTTGCTGTGGCCGTTATTGGCGTGTGCTTCCTTTGCTATTTTATCTTGTTCCCGGCTTTTGACAAGATAGAAAGTATTGATAATGAGATAGAAAAATATAAGGAAGACATAAAATCAGACAGGTATTATTTAACTAATAAGGAAAAAATAGAAAACGACTATAATGATTTTAACAGCCGTATCATAGGGATTATTGCAATTAAAGATGCAACCGAGCTGCAAAGATTCATCGAGCGAAACGCAGCGGTTCGGGGAATCGGTGTGGAGAATATAAAAGAGGAGCCTAAAAGCGGGGAAAGCGCTATTTCCGTCAGATGTGACTGCTTCGGGACAAGGGACAAGATGATTGCTTTTTTATATGACATAAGTACATCGGATGTTCCGGTAAAGATAACCAAGCTGACATTATCTCCGAAAAAGGAAGATTTTGCCGCAACGTTTTTCATTTCTCTTGTTACATTAAAACCAGGCAAATAGGCATTTTTTACACTGGGCTAAACAAGCGGATTCAGGGTTTTTAACTGCTTTAGGTAGGCATTTCTAACGGTTTGTAGAAATTCCGTATATGCTTTTGTTTTATAATCAGGGTATGTCCATGGCCAGGATTGATAGCTGCCGTTCTGGTAGTAGAGAGTGATTTCCGCATAAATTCCTTTGGAAAGATATATACGGTGTGAATAATCTTTTGTTGATGCCAATAACAGTTTAGCCGCATCCAAATATCCGGGGTCAAGGTTTATCGGCCGGGGTATATTGCCTTGCCGGCGGGTATTTACGAATTTGTCTTCAAGCTTATTGGTCCATATTTTTATCCCAGGGAGAGTGTCCGGTTCGATAAGTTTGGAAAACGATAGGAATTGGCGTAGGATTGGTTTCCCCATGGTTTTGTTGTAATAATCAGTGAAGTCAAAAGGGATTAAAGCGGTTTTGTGGTCAATCGCCCCGAATTTTTCCAGAAGATGTCGTTCCGCTTCCGGAAATAATTCTGGTATTGACGAAAGAATTCCGGTAATCAGCTTTACCGGCTTCGGTATTTCTATTTTGCCCATGTAGAGTTTAAGGGTCGATGATTAAACGATACTTTGTAAGCTAATCCCTCAAACTGCTTAGGTGCTTTTAAGGAATTTTAACAACCGCACCGCTGTTATCCTGATTTTGTCGTCGCTCTCATACATCCCGGCTTTTATCCTGGATTTGATGGTCCATAATTTCTGGGATGCGAGATTAAACGTTGAGGCATCAGAGCGGGAAGATGTTTTATTCCCTCTCTCTCTCAAATAGAAACAATGCTGCGACCGTCTTTTGTTGTAATGCATACCCCCCTCCTCTCTCTATTTCCTCTATATATAAATATCGGTGTTACTACAAAAAAACTTTAGGCGGCAATATATTTTTCTTGTAAAAGGGGGGGCTTTATTATAAGATAATCTTCAGAATGATATTTAACAAAAGCAGGTCTATTAATTTTTTATGCTTGCTTATTGCGGCATGTATTATAAGCACGCCGTTGCTTATTTTCACGCAAGAGCCGGACGAGAGCGAATCCCAGCCGGAAAACAATGAGCCACGCAAATCAGTTTCTGCGGAGGATGTGTCAAAGCTGGAAAGAATAGTATCCAGGTTGCGAAACATGGAGTTTAAGGATAAAGTCAAGATAGGTTTTAAGAACAAAAAAGAGCTTAAAAAGAAAATAGTAGATGATTACCAGTCGGAAGAGTGGAGCAAGGAATCGGCTAACATTCAAAAGGCACTGGTTAAAATGGGGCTTATTCCCAGCGAACTAGACTTAAATAAATTTATGGTTGAGTTGCTCACCGAGCAAATAGCCGGATTCTATGATCCTGAAGCTAAAGAGCTTTATTTGATTGAAGCCGATGAAGGCGAAAAGATGTCCCCGGAAGCCTTACAGATAGAAATGCTTTTCGGTGTTCCTTACACTAATTTTACGGGCGTCCATGAATTAACGCATGCATTACAGGACCAGAATTACAATTTGAGGACCTTGCCTATGAACAGCCTGGAAAATGATGATATTGCCACTGCTGTCCAGGCTTTGGTTGAAGGTGATGCCAGCTATGTCATGTATGATTATCTTATGCAGCGAATCGGCCGGGACCTTGCTCTTTTTCCCGATATTATCGGGAATATGGATAATGTTCCGCTTGGGGGTAAAGATGTTTTCAGCACAGCGCCTAACTATATTAAAGAAGGGCTTTTGTTTCCCTATATGCAAGGTTTGCATTTTGTGCTTAAGGTGAAATCAGAATACGGATGGGATATGATAGATAATATGTATGAAAAGAGATTGCCAGCTTCCACCGAGCAGATTTTACACCCGGAAAAATATACTTCCAAAGAGCCGGATAATCCCATAACCGTAACATTGCCCGATTTGACCGGTTTTTTGCCTGCGGAACAATACGAAAAGCTGTTTGAAAATGTCATCGGTGAATTTACGCTTACAATCTTGATCAAGGAATACTTGCCGAGTATAAAAAACAAGCAAATCGCTGCTGGATGGGGCGGCGATAAGTTTGCGGTATTTGAGAAGAAAGGGAATCCTTTATCAAAAGAACAACAAGAAAAAGTAAAAGATCTTATTAATGAACTTGAAAAAGGCAAGCCAGAAAATGCCAAAAAAGCCGAGTCAGAATTGTTTCTTCTTGGCATATCCACGGTGCCGTTTCTTAAGGAAAGCTGGATTAAAGCTGAAAACGCTGAGGTAAAACAGGTGATTAAGCGGGCAGAGGAAAAAATCCAGGATGCCAATACGATGTTGGTTTGGTATACTACTTGGGATACCGCTAAAGATGCTAAAGAGTTTTACGATGCGTTTTTTAAATTACTGGCTAAAAAATATGATAATGCAGAAATTATCGAGCAGACAGCGGCTAAAGACGAAGGCAAAACAATCTGGTCTTTGGAAAGCAACGCGGTTTCACTGGAGATAAGGGATAAAATGGTTTTGGTGATTGAATGTATTCCCAGAGGCATATTAGCCAAGGTAAGTTCGTCTGTATGGCAAAATACAAAAACCGAAGAATTGAAAGAAGTTAAACGCATTGAACTTGAAGAGAAAAAAGAAGAGGAAAAATGAACGTTCAGGTGACTTTTACCAAAAAGGGTGATATTAATATTATAGAGCTTTCAGGGCGTTTTGTCGGTAAAGAAGCGGAAGATGTGATAAAAGAAGTCACTAATCGTTTAAACACTAAAGATAAAGCTAAAGTAATCATTGATTTGACCAATCTTGAATATATAGGCAGCCAGGGAGCTTCGGCTTTGATGTTCCTTTCGGAAAAATATAGTCTCAGGGTAGTTTCTCCGCAATCGATAGTGTTAAATACATTAACCCTCTTAAAGTTAGAACAAATCATCGGCATATTTGCAACGGTGGATAAAGCCGTTGAGGATTTAAAAAAGAGTTGATAAGTAAAAGGAGATGTATATGCAACAAGGGGAAATTCGGTACAGCCGGACTCATGAATGGGCTCGGATAGAGGATGGCAATATTGCGTCTGTGGGGATTACCGATTTTGCGTTGCAACAATTGAGCGATCTTGTTTATATAGGCCTTCCTAAAATTGGGCAGCCTGTTAAAAGTGAAGCTCCTTTCGGGGAAGTGGAATCCGTTAAAGCTGTTTCTGATTTGAACGCTCCGCTTTCGGGTGAGGTTGTTGAAATTAATGAAAATATCGTTTCTAATTTGGGTTCGATTAACAAAGACAACTGGTTGATTAAAATAAAGCTGGGTCATGAAAAAGAATCTGAATGGACTAAGTTGCTTTCGGAAAAAGACTACGATAAATTAAAAGAGGCCGGCAAATAAAAATTTACCCGGTTTTAAAAATAATTTGTTGACAATACCCAAAAAGTGTATTATACTAAAGACGAAAGGGGTAGAAACCGAAAAATATATTAGGAGAGGGTTAAGGAAGAGGATAAAAGGATTTAAAAAGGCATCATATATAATATTATCCAGAACTGGTTGATTTCTTCTTTATTCTCCCCTAAATAATTGCAAGGTGTAACAACTATCATAATAATTAGAATTACTAATAAAAGAAAGGGGGTGAGAAAAATGAGAGAGAAAAAAGGCTTTACCCTGATAGAACTCTTGGTCGTAATCGCTATTATCGCCATATTAGCGACCGTTCTTTTGCCGGCAGTTGTTGGAGGCAATAAAAAAGCCAGAAAAACAGCTTGTGCGCAAAACCTGCAAAAACATCTCTATCAAGCAATGTTCCGTTATGTAACAGACATCAATTATGGCGCTTATCCGAAAGGGGATAATTATAAGGGCAAAAACTTCTGGGAGGTTTTAAGAAATGCGCCTACAATAGATGAAAGCATTCTGGCAGACGACAAAAGAAAACATGTATATTATGTATGCCCGGTCAAAGGCGGTATGTCCGGTTTTGGTGTGAATGATTATCGCGGGCCTATTAATACGACTGGTAAGTTGATTACCTCCGGAACCAAAGGCACCCAGCCCATCGCAGGGGATATTGTGGATAATCATGGCGATGATACGGTAAACATCCTGTTTTTTGATGGCACTGTGGAAGAAGTAAAAAAAGGGACCAGCGAGTGGGATGATGCCAACAATAATTTGACTGATGAAGGAGGCGGCGAAGGAACCACACCATAACTCTAATAACAGCGGGAGTTCCCCGCCTGTGAAGGCGGGGGTGAAAGCCGTTTCCAGCAACGAAGTTGCTGGACAGGCGAAGCCTGAAGCAATAAGAACCACGCCTGTAAAGGCGTGGGTATCTATCTAAAACTCTTGGCGAAGGCAACCTTTCTTTAAGAAGGGTTGCCTTTTTTTATGCCCGGTTTTACTTGCCTGAGATAAGCAGATTGTAAAGGGGAATTTTTACTTGACATCAGGGTTGTTTTTAATGTAGATATTACTATATAATATATTATGAACGCATTATTTAAAAAGACTGTTTTGGCAATCTTATTGGGCGCGGCGGTGTTTGTTCCGTTTTTGTTTGCTCAGGATAATTCAGGTGCTAAAGCTAAAGTTCGCCAGCGTTGGATGTTGGAGTTTGCCAACAATCCACCAAATGTTTTTACTTACGTTACCCCGAGCGATAAACGGGAGAATTATTGGTATATGGTATATACCATCACTAACCCGACGGATGATAAAATCAATCTTGGAGTTGATATATGTGTGCGTGCGATTATCGATAAGGAAAATATCGATAAGGAGAAACCCGTAAAAGATACGGATAAATATTACCAGGATGCCATCCATCCATTTATTGAAGATGGAATAATAATTGCCGAAGAGAAATTGGCCGGGCTTAATCAAACACTCCAGGCAGACAGAATTAAAGAGTTAAAAAAGAAATTGAATTATTTGAATTGTAAAGAACTCAGGGATAAAAAGGAAATATTGCCTAAAGAAACAATCAAATGTTTAGCCGTATTTAATGAATTTGATCCGAAGAGCGTCCGCTTTGAAGTAATGGTAGGAGGGTTATTTGACGTTATAAAATGGCGTTTTGATGCCGATCCTCCTCCTAATCCGGTTGGTAATTCAGCTAGTGAAAAAATAGTATACGGATACGAATGTAAAATAAGGAAAGTTGTTTACGATTGCCCGGGAGATGAGTTTTGGGACCAGACACGTGCTTTGGAAGAAGTCAGGAAAGAATGGCTTATCAGGGATTACGGTCCGTTTGGTGATAAAAAAGGACTGGAAAGCATGATGGAATCGTTAAGCGACCCGAATCCTTTATTGCGCTGGACAGGCTGGTATTTGCTTTATAATCTGACAGGCCTTGATTTTAAGTACAATCCTGCTAAAGCACCTGACGATAATAAAGAATCTCTTGACCGCTGGCGTGAATGGTGGCACCGGAATAAAGAGAATCTTTTTTACAACTCCGCTACAAACCGGTTTGAAGTGCGCAATACAGGGAAATAAATTTCTTTGTTTTTCCGAAACCAAATCCGTTTATTGCGGTAAATTATTCCGGCGTGAACTTTATGTCTTTAAGATCGATCTCCGCGTCCGTAACTTTGCGTTCGGACTCTTCCTGGATTTCTTTCGTTGATTTTTCTCCCGGCGCAAACGGAGTGTTGATTGATTTTTGTCCAACCAAATATTGCACCGTCTTATTCCAGAGAGGAAGAAGATTTATCGTTGCAATATTTATCTTGTCAGGGGATCCCGCCAGATAAATGGCGTTAAATGACGCCCATGCCGGAATGATTGAGCCGGATAAATTTCCTTTTTTAGCCATCTCATTATTTAAAGCAACCTGGTTTTTCGTTAAATAATAACAGGCTGTTTTAAGGCTCTTTAATAAGGATGCGGTTTTCGATTTGTTAGTATTATAAAAATTATGGCTTATTAATACAATTGATGTAATACGGCTGTCCGCAATTCGTTTATAGGTATTATATTGGGTGGCTTCTGGGTCGCAGATAACCGCGCCGGTTATTGCTTTACCGGTAAGCTCTGATTTCAGTTCCGTTTCCTTTATGTTTTGAATAAACACGTCTTGTTCTGCAATTATGCGTTCTGCATTTAGCCAGTCTAAAAGGTGCGCATGTGCAGACGTGTTGAAAGGGACCCCTATTTTTAACTTAGAACCTTTTAAATCTTTGAGGTATTGAACAGGTGAATCAGGGGCAATAAGCAGAACCGCCCGGCCGAGGCTCCCGAAAGAGCATAAGATATGTGCGGGAGTCCCGTTTCCTAATGCCATTAATCCCGGAAAATCAACCGTAAACGCCACATCAATTGTTCCTTTGTTTAAATCATTCAATAATTGGGTTTCAGAATCGTATGCTGTAACTTCTCCTTTGAAAGAGTTTTTCTCAAGAATATTTGTATGCTTAAGGGCAATTCCTAAGTGGGCGTTAATAATCATGGTTTTTACATACCCGATTTTTATCGGTATGATTTGGGTGGGTTGTGTTGTTCCTCCGTTTCCGATTCCCCCATTCCCGCCGCCGTTAGTGTCATCCTTTTTGCATGCGCCCGCTAATCCGATTAATAAAACTAAAGCCAGCCCGATAATCGTTTTTTTCATATTAATTTCTCCTCATACATTATATATTACATTTAATATAGATTGTTGCGGCGGTTAAGTCAAGAAGATTTTATTTAAACTGAATCTGTTTTATATCTGAAATTCTTGACAGTTCACGTGATTTATAAGAAAATAACTTTATACTAACGTGGATTGATACTATGAATTCAGACTTAAGCACCATACGTTGGTTCTTCCAAAGAATAACCGGTATACTGTTGACTGCTTTACTCGCTATTCATATCATTACTTTGCACTTTACTGTTTCCGAAGTCATCAGTTTTGATACCGTGGTCACGCGTATTCAAAGCAGTATTTTCTGGCTGTTTTTCTATACTTTATTTTTATTGCTAACTCTCTGGCACGGCTTTAACGGCGTTTACGAAGTGGTCAGTGATTATGCGCCGTCTCCCGGCCTGAAACGGTTTATGATATGGTTCTTCTGGCTGTTCGGATTAATACTTTTTGCCTGGGGAATGAATGTGCTTTTAACATGGAAGGCATGGTAATGAATATTGTAAAAAATATCAATGACCTGAAAATCGATATTCTGCGCAATAAGAATGTAGGAACTTTTTCCTGGTTCCTTCACCGGATTACCGGATTGCTCCTGGTTTTTTATATTTGCCTGCACCTTTGCGTGCTGGGTAGCGATAGCCTTTTTGGCAAGGGTACTTTTGACCTGTTAATGGGCCAATTCAAAATCACGCTTTTTAAACTGATGGAAATCGGCTTAATTGGAACGGTTGCTTTCCATTTGCTTAACGGCTTAAGGGTCATCTTTGCCGATTTTCTGGCTTTAACTAGATCCCAAAAAATATTATTCTGGGCGGTTGCTTTATTGCTTGTTGCGATTATCGCAGTTACTTTTATAGTATATTTCTATGTTTGATGTAATTATTGTCGGTGGAGGTTTGGCCGGTTTAAGAGCGGCGATTGCCGCCAAAGAATCCGGCGCGAGCCCCTTGATTATTTCTAAGATTCATCCTGTTCGTTCCCACTCAGGCGCCGCGCAGGGCGGAATCAACGCGCCTCTGGCAAATCATCCGGACGGCAAAGACGACTCCCCTGCAAAACACGCATTTGATACCATTAAAGGAAGCGATTACCTGGCTGACCAGGATGCCGTGGAATTAATGACCTCAACCGCGCCGTCGGCGATTTATGAATTGGAGCATTGGGGCTGTCCGTTTGACCGCACCACTGATGGCCGCATTGCCCAGCGACCCTTTGGCGGAGCCGGATACCCAAGAACCTGTTTCGGCGCGGACCGGACCGGGCATTATATCCTGCAAACCCTTTATGAACAGGTCGTAAAACAGCAAATACCGGTTTATGAGGAATGGTTTGTGGTTTCGCTTATTGCTAATGAAGGCACCTGCTGTGGAGTGGTGGCCCAGAATTTAAGAACAGGTAAATTAGAAGCAATAGAGGCACACGCCGTTATCTTTGCGACCGGCGGTGCGGGCCGGATTTACGGACGCTCCAGCAACGCACTGACCTCGACCGGATTGGGTATGTCTATTCCTTTCTGGGCAGGGGCACATCTTAAAGATATGGAATTTATCCAGTTCCATCCCACTACGATCATCGGTAAAAATATATTAATGACCGAGGGTTGCCGCGGGGAAGGCGGTTACCTCATCAATAAAGATAATGAACGCTTTATGAAACGTTATGCCGCGGAGAAAATGGAATTGGCCCCGCGCGATATAGTCTCTCGTTCTATCCAGACCGAAATTAACGAAGGACGCGGGTTTTCCATAGACCCGGCTTCCGGCGGTTCGGGCGGAGGATATGTCCACCTTGATATCCGCCATTTGGGCAGGGCGAAAATTATGGAGCGTCTTCCCGGCGTAAGAGATATCTGCCTGGAGTTTTTAGGTATTGACCCCATTGACAGCCCGATTCCCATCCAGCCTGCTCAGCATTATACAATGGGCGGAATTGATACGGATTCTAACGGTAAAACTGCGGTTAAAGGTTTGTATGCAGCCGGTGAATGTGCCTGCGTCAGCGTGCATGGCGCGAACCGCCTGGGCGGTAATTCGCTCCTTGATACCATTGTTTTCGGCAAGTTTTCCGGAATAAAGGCCGCACAGGAATCGCTCGAATCAAAAACGAAGTGCCGGATAGATGCCAATGCGTTGAAAATGACCTTAAAACAGGTGGAAGCCCATTTGCAGCGCATGTGTGACAACCGCGGAAATGAAAATCCCTACCAGATAAAATTAGAACTGGCTAAAGTCATGGATGATAAAGTTGGTATTTTCCGCACCGGCTCTGACATGAAAGAAGCCCTGGATAAAGTCCGTGAGTTGAAGAAAAGATTTAAGCAAATACGTTCGGCTGGCATGATAACGCCGTTTAATTATAATTTATTGTGGCTCCTGGAAATGGAAGGCAATCTTGATGTTGCGGAAGTAATTGCCATGGGCGCGTTGGCCCGGCAGGAAAGCCGCGGCTCCCATTCGCGCCGTGATTTCACCAAGCGCGATGACCAGAACTGGTTGAAGCATACCCTGGCTTCTTATACCAAGGACGGGCCGGTTTTATCTTATAAGCCGGTAACCATAACCAAGCATCAACCCCAGGAAAGGAAGTATTAATCAATGACTACTTTTAAGGTTCTTAGGTTTGACCCGGCAAAGGATAAAGCGCCGCGGGTTGATACCTTTGAAGTCCCTGCAGAAAAAGGCTTGACCGTTCTGGAAAGCCTTTACTATATAATGGAAAACCATGACGGGTCGCTGGCTTTCCGTTCTTCCTGCCGTGCCGCCGTATGCGGTTCATGCGCCATGCATATAAACGGGAAATACCGCCTGGCTTGCAATACCCAGGTGGAAACCCTTAAAAGCGATATCATCACGGTTCAGCCGCTGGCTCATTTGCCTATTCTTAAAGATTTGGTTGTTGATTTGACTAATTTCTTCAAACATTATGATGAAATCAAGCCATATATAATTCCCGACAGCAAACTGCCGGAAAAGGAATTCGTGCAATCACCTAAAGAGCGCAGGAAAATAGACGGTATGGTTGATTGCATCCTCTGCGCTGCTTGTTACGGCTCATGCCCGGTGGCGGCCGGCGAACCGGGATACTTAGGTCCGCACGCGCTTCTTAAAACCGCCCGCTTTGTATATGACTCGCGCGATAAATCCACCAAGGAACGCCTGCAACTGGTTGCTCATAACAAAGGACTGTTCCGTTGCCACACGATATTTAACTGCCAGATTGCCTGCCCGAAAAACCTTGACCCGTCCGGCGCAATCGCCAAGCTGAAGATGAAATCAGTCTGGTCTTCTTTAAAGGAAATATTGCCCTTCTGATAATGAAAAGATTTTCCTTCATCCAGGGATTTTTCATACTGGTAACAACCATCGGATGCCTTTATTTCATTTATGATAATATCATCTTTCTGGCCAACTTTAATTCCTGGGTGCCTGACCGCGAAATTAACTTTACCGCGTCAATCGGGATGCTGGTTTCATCAATCATTACTTTTTTCAATATGATATGGCTTGCCATGATATTATACACAAAACGTTCTCCATTGAAGATAATGAAACCGGTTCTGGCGGTGAGCGGTGCTTTAAGCCTTATGTTTTCCCTGTCTCTGGCTGGTTTGATTTTTAATTATATGGCGTCGGAAAAAGCTGAATTTTCAACCGTTTTGATTTCTCTTTTTACTGTCAGCGTTATCGGAGGCGTTATAATATTATGGAAATACACCTTCTCCTCCAAACCGTTTAATAATTAAAATAGTTATTAATAGTTGCAAAATAATTCACTGTCGATATAATAAAGATAAGGCGTACCCCGTAAGAAGTGCGCTTAAGCACACTTCTTACGGGGCGGGCGTAGTTCAGTGGTAGAACACCAGCTTCCCAAGCTGGATGTCGCCGGTTCGAGCCCGGTCGCCCGCTCTCCGACATAACGTCGGGGAGCGAGGATGCCGTCCTGACGTGACGTAGGGGTCGCCCGCTCTTAGGAGATAAAGATGAGAATTATTATCGCGTTGACAGCGTTCCTTTTCCTTTCGCTCAATGGCTGCGTTACTATCGCTTCCCTGCCGGAAGATGACGCCGCAAAGCTTAACGAGGATTTAAGTTTTCTCTCATCTGAAAAAACCGTTATTAAGCCGACTCCCAATGATTATCCGCCGGAGCACGAAAACACTTTTATCTGGCCCGTCCAGGGCAGGCTTTTGGGAACCGCTTCCAAGGAAGGAATCAAGATTAAGGCCTCCTCCGGCACACCGGTCCTTGCCGTGAAAAGCGGCGTCGTCACCTACGTGGATGAGCAAATGCGCGGATTCGGCAAGGTAGTCGTCGTCAAGCACGCGGATGGATTCACCTCCTTCTACGGCTATAACTCGGAGATTTCCGTAAAAGCCGGCGATAAAGTCAGGCAAGGGCAAACCATCGCCCGCGTCGGCCAGACCGGCAGGGCCGAAGAGCCACAGCTTTATTTCAAGCTCTTGAAAGGCGAGGAACTCGTTAATCCTGTCTACTACTTAAAATAATTTAGTTGTTAGATATTAGTGTTTAATGGATTATGCCCTTATACGAATACACCTGCTGTAAATGCAAGAACCTCTTTGAAGCCCTGATACGCAAAAAGGAGGATGAAGCGGATTTATCCTGCCCCAAATGCGGGGCGAAAAAAGTGGCCAAAGAGTTCTCCGCTCCGGCAATCAAGGGCGGCGGCTCCTCCGGCTCTTCCGGCGGCCATTCTTCTTCGTCTTGCGGTTCCTGTTCCAGCGGAAGCTGTTCTACGTGCCATTAGCCACAGAAAAACACGGAAGCACACAGAAAAATGACAGAGTTTTTATATAAGGAAATTACAGAAGAAATAATCGGCTCGGCTTTCGAAGTGTATAAAACTCTCGGTTATGGTTTTCTTGAAAAGGTGTACGAGAATGCCTTGTTGCAGGAACTGAAGGTAAGGAAGATAAAAACCAATCAACAGTACCCTATTAAAATCCGTTATAAAGGAAGCTTGGTTGGTGAGTATATAGCTGATATCATAGTTGAAGATAAGATAATTGTGGAACTGAAAGCAGAGAAAGAATATAATGCGGTTCACGAAGCGCAATTATTAAACTATCTGAAAGCGACAGGAATAAAAGTAGGGTTACTCTTAAACTTTGGTAGGCAAAAATGCGAACATAAAAGGCTTGTATTTTAGTTCCGTGAAATTCTGTGTGATTCTGTGGCTAATTAAGGAGAATATATGAAGCAAATCTGGGCGCCGTGGCGGATGGAATATGTCAAGAACGCTAATGCCAAGGGCTGTTTCCTCTGCGCCGCGTTAAAAGAGAAAAAGGACGGCAAAAACTTCATCATCACACGGGGAAAGCACGCCTTTGTCATCATGAACCGCTATCCCTATAATACCGGCCACTTATTGATTGCCCCGAACAAGCACAAGGCGAATCTGGAGGATTTAACCCGCGAGGAAGTCCTTGAGATATTCGAACTCCTTAAAAAGATGAAGCATCAAATCAGCAAATGCCTAAAGCCGGAAGGTTTTAATGTCGGGATAAACATCGGCAGGATTGCCGGAGCCGGATTAAGAACGCATATTCACGTTCACATAGTTCCCCGCTGGGCAGGGGATACCAATTTCATGCCGATTCTCGGCAAAACCAAGGTGATTTCCGAATGCCTGCATAAACTCCATAAGCAGTTGACGAAACCATAGAAATTACATGAGAATTATTAGAATCTCAGTCCTACTTATTTTAACAATTGCCGCGGCAGTCTTAATAATACAAAATATTTTACTGCTTACTCTTTCTGATGATGATTATATTTCTTTTTCAAACGCTAGCTTGAGAACAGATATGAAGATCAAGAATTCCTCGCCAGAATTTATAAAAAGGACTATTGACGAAATGAATTCCGACCGTGAAAGGTTTTTGCAATCCGGAAGTTCCTTTGTCTTAAGGAAAAGCATTATAGCAACTATAATTGCTTTTTTATTTCTTATTCTTACTTGGGGAGTTTTTACTAACCGGAAAACCCTTACTAGAATTGCAGCCCTGATCTGTTCGGTTGTCTCGATTGTGGGGATAATCTACGGATACGAAAGCTCGCGTATTCATTTTAAAATCTATGAGGAAATTATTCATTTAAGTTTTTCAGTTAAATTACTATTTTTTGCCACGACCCTAACAACAATTATGATTCCTTTTGTCTTAGTTTTTAGTGTTATTTCTATATTTAAGCCGCCAGTTGAATCTGGACTCAAGATAGTAATTTCCGAAAAGGCAGAAACCAAATAATCTTTCCTGTATTCTTCGTGACTTTGTGCCTTAGTGGCAAAATAAAAGCGGAGCAGCAGCGACGTCCCCGTAATGAAATGAAGGGGGAGGCGTCCCGAAATAAATCAGAACGCCCCCCACCATGTCTTAAACCAATTCCTGTATCGAGGCAGTCCGTCTGAAAATTGGGCCTCATGCTTAAATTCTAAACAACCATCTTGGCGTCCTTTGCGGTGAAATTACTGATCACCTTACTTCCAAATCCTCATCTGGTAGATATCATTCACCCGCACTCGGCAGTTGTGCCATTGCTTGCAGTTTTCAGGTTTACACCATTTTTCCCGTTGTTCCTGAGTCAATAAACACGCCTCCCGCGCGCTTCGTCCGTATCCGAAGTCCGCAGGTAATTTTCCCATTGCTTTTCCAATGGCTAAATTGTAATCTCTTACCCAACGTCGGATAGTATTCCGGTCTAAACCGAAAATCCGGCTGGCAGACCTTATTCCATATCGTGAAGCATAATTAATAATATTCATCTTAAAATTCGTCCCATATTTTATATACATATTCCAAATCTCCTTTTAATTGCGTTTCAATTGGGGGGAGGGTGCAAGGTTCCGCTTTGGGAAACACCCCCTACCGTATGCCCCACCCCCATTAGCCTTGAAGGGTCTTGCCATAAATCCGATACCTCTTTTCTCTTTTAGGAAGGATGAGCCGGGGCCAGCCCGGGCTGACCCCGGTATTCCACCCTTTGCCTTTACCAGCCGTCCTATACCTGGTCTACCTGTATCTCCAGGGTTAGCCTTTCATTGATTAGCCTGAAATCAATGTGGCTTAAACCGCCCGTGGTGAATGAGGATATTCCAAGTGACGGGTCAATAAACGACTGTGCCAGCATATTCAACCGGTCATTCTGGGTTGAGAATACAGAGGAACTGTATTTACCCAAATAAATGAGCAATCCGGCTTGAATAACCATCTGCTGGAGCGCGGCTTTGAAGGCAGTGCGTTGTCCGGCACGGACAATGTTGAAGGGTCCTCCTTCTGCCTCGTCGCCTGCTCTGAGCATGCCAGCCGCCCGTTTGTACCCGACCAGCCAGTAAGCGGAAATCGGCGCCAGCCCGATTTTGCGCGCCCGGTCACCCGTGAAACGCAATGCCCGACGGCCCAACTCTTCCGCAATATTAGCTTTCTTCTGGCTGACCGCATCACGAAACCGCTTGGCGTCCTCGCCATTCACCGTGGCAAAAATGTAATCCAGCGCCTTTTGCCATTTCTTGTATCCTTCAGCGGTATTCATTTCATGCGCATTCAGAATATCAGCCGCACTGCGGTCAGAATCGGAAACAAATGACGGGTTAATGAACTCCGCCATTCTTTCCGTGGAAGGCATGGCTATTTCCTGTTCGTAATCATGGCGATTACGAATCTTACCGTCCAAACGTGCTTTAATGCGCAGGGCATTAACCATCAGGACGTCTGCCCATTTCTCGGACATATCCAGGGCCGCTTCCGCCTCTTCCGGGACGACTAATCTTACTTTAGTTCTTATCATGTTATTCACCTCCTTTATATATGTTACGCCAGCTAACCGGCAAAACGTCCCGCTTCGGCGTACGCCCGGAGTGGACACCTCCATCTTGCTGATTCGGCCGCCTGGCTAATTCTTTATTTAATTCGTTTTTCATATCTTTTCTCTTCTTCCCTCCCTCCATAAGTACATGCAGGAGTCTGCCCGATGTCACAGAAAATCTTGGAATTATACGAAGATTTATCATTATTTATCCCCTCCTTTCCCCTCTATAAGGGGGTCATCATTACAGGCATTCTTGAAAAATAAGCGCATTATTTTTCGGCTGATTTGCTGTAACCAGTTGGTGGATAAGGAGATAAAATTTTACGGATTTTTTAGGGTTGTACAAGCAAAATTGAAAATAGCCCTTTTACGACCCTATTAGCTGGTAAACAGGTGCAAGGAAGGAATTATATGAAAATTTATTGAAAAGACTGATGGTTATGGTGTATATTATAAAATATTCTTTGCGACTTTTCGGTGAGAATAAATATATGAACCTGCACGAATATCAGGCTAAGACTTTACTCGCCAAATACGGGATAAAGACACCGCGTGGCGAGTTTACGGATAGCCCGGCAAAGGCGGCTGAGATATTTAAACGTCTTAATGTCGAAAAGGGCGCGGTCAAGTCACAGATTCTACATATGATAAGGAACTGTATCTCGGGATGGTCATAGACCGTAAAGAGGCCTGTCCGGTAATCATGGTTTCCGCAGAAGGCGGGATGGAAATAGAAGAGCTTGCCCGTAAATCACCGGAGAAGATTCTTAAATACCGGATTCATCCGCACCTCGGATTACAGCCCTATCAGGCAAATGAAATAGTCTTTGCTTTAGCAAGCAGCTTAGAGCAAGGAGCAAAGAGCGAAACTATACGCTCTAAGCTCTACGCTACGGGCGTCAGCACGTTCCTGGCTTTCTCCAAGCTCTTTATAGAAAACGATTGCAGTCTGGCGGAAATAAATCCGCTCGTGATAAGCCCGGAGCACGGATTGGTCGCGCTCGACGGCAAGATAAACCTGGATGACCGCGGTCTTTTCCGCCATAAGAACCTTTTGGAATGGCGCGATATCAACGAGGAAGACCCGCTGGAATACGAGGCATCCAAATACGACTTGAGCTATATTGGCCTCGACGGGAATATCGGCTGTATGGTAAACGGGGCGGGACTGGCCATGGCGACGATGGATTTAATCAAGCTTCACGGCGGGAATCCGGCGAACTTCCTTGATGTCGGCGGCGGCGCCTCGACCGAGCAGGTGACCAATGCCTTTAAGCTATTGCTGGCCAATAAGAATGTCAAAGGGATTCTGGTCAATATCTTCGGCGGGATTATGAAGTGCGATGTCATTGCGGAAGGCATAACCATCGCGGCGAAAGAAGTCGGGCTGAAACTGCCTTTGGTAGTGAGACTCGAAGGGACGAATGTAGATATCGGCAAGAAGATACTGAAGGAGTCAAAGTTAAATATAATTTCCGCTGACACTATGGATGATGCGGCGGCTAAGATCGTCCGATTAGCGAAAGGAGGTTGATAAGAAAATAAGTTAATAAGATGATAAGTAAAAATAACCCTATCAACTTATAAGCTTATCAACTATTTTATGAGCATATTGGTTAACAAAAATACGAAGGTGGTTGTCCAGGGAATAACCGGCGGCGCGGGAAGTTTCCATACGCACCACATGATGGAATACGGGACGCAAATCGTCGCCGGAGTCACGCCCAAAAAAGGCGGGACTAAGTTTTCCGCCAAAGGCGGACCCCGACAACCGTCGGGGGAGATTCAAATACCCGTTTTTGATACCGTCAAGCAGGCGGTGGATGCTACCGGAGCGGATACAAGCATCATCTTTGTGCCGGCGGCATTCTGCGCGGATGCTTTATACGAAGCAGCGGATAGTGGGGTTAAACTGGTCGTTTGCATTACCGAAGGGATTCCGACGCTTGACATGGTCAAGGTCTTTAAGTTTTATAAAGATAAAGGCATCCGCTTAATCGGGCCGAACTGTCCCGGCGTGATTACTCCGGGCGAGTGTAAACTGGGAATTATGCCCGGCTATATACATAAGAAAGGCTCGGTTGGCATCGTTTCCCGTAGCGGAACGCTGACATACGAAGCGGTCTGGCAGGTGACACAGCTCGGGATGGGGCAATCCACCTGTCTGGGTATCGGCGGTGACCCGATTATCGGGACGAATTTCATCGATGCGCTGGAGCTCTTCCAGAAGGATAGCGAAACCAAGTCGATTATCATGATTGGCGAAATCGGTGGGACAATGGAAGAAGAGGCCGCGGATTATATCAAAAAGAGTGTCACCAAGCCCGTCGTGGCGTTTATCGCCGGGAAAACCGCTCCCAAGGGGAAACGGATGGGACACGCCGGCGCGATTATCTCCGGCGGCAAAGGGACCGCCCAGGAAAAGGTGGAAAAGCTCATCAGTTGCGGAATCGCCGTGGTCCCCAACCCGGCGGAAATAGGAAAAACACTCGCTCAAGTCTTAAAAGTCTAAGCAGTTCATAGAGTTTTTGGGGTTTGGAGAGTTTTTAGAGTCAATATGGGATCAATTCAACGGTTTGAAGATATTAAAGCATGGCAAAAAGCGCGTGAATTAGTCAACGAGATTTATAAAAGCACATCAACAGGATTGTTCGCCAAAGATTTTGGGTTAAGAGATCAGATACGCAGGGCATCCGTTTCCGTAATGCTTAATATTGCCGAAGGATTTGCCCGCAAGACCAATAAAGAATTTGCCCGGTTTCTTGTCCAGGCGCACGGCTCATGCGCGGAGGTCCAATCCGCTTTGTACATTGCTTTAGATCAGGGGTATATTACAAAAGATAAATTTTCCGGATTATATGATAGGGCGGATGAAATATCTAAGATGCTTACATCCTTTGGACGGTATCTTATAAAGACCCAATAACTCTATGAACTCTAAAAACACTATAAACTTAATCAAACTTGCTCTCAACGAAGATATCGGCAAGGGGGATATTACAAGCAAATCTGTCATCCCAGCTGGCAAGAAAGTAAAAGCGTTTATCATCGCCAGGGAAGATTGTATCATATGCGGACTGCCTTTGATTAATAAGATATATAAAAAGATATCCGGTAATATAAAGATTTCCCTGAAAACACAGGATGGAAAACTGGCAAAAAAGGGGAAAGTCTTAGCAGCGCTAAAAGGACCTGCCCGGCCAATTCTGACCGGTGAACGCACGGTTCTTAATTTCCTCCAGCGGCTTTCCGGTATTGCCACGCTGACCGATAAATTTGTTAATAAGGCTAATAAATATAAGGTGAAAATACTGGATACCAGGAAAACCGTTCCGGGCTGGCGCATGCTGGATAAATATGCGGTGAAAACAGGCGGTGGAATCAACCACCGCAAGGGATTATATGATGCCATATTGATAAAGAATAACCATATTGATATCGCGGGCGGGATAAATAAGATTAGGCTGCCGAAAATGAAATCAGTTCCGGTCGAGATAGAAGCGAGGAACCTGGGAGAATTCAGTTTGGCGATTAAATTAAAGCCTGATATTATTATGCTCGATAATATGAAAACGGGTAATATAAAGCAGGCGGTGAAGTTACGGAATAAGTTTAATCGTAACGTCAAATTGGAAATTTCCGGCGGAGTCAACTTGGATAATGTGGAAAGCTTTGCCCGGACAGGTGTTGATTTTATTTCAGTGGGCGCCTTGACGCATTCCGCGCCGGCCGTGGATATATCGATGAAGATTTTAGCTGATTAAATATTAGCCACAAAGGCACTAAGGCACAAATGAATTTTAAGTCATTATCTGATAAAGAAGAGGAAATCGGAAAGAAAATTGTCGATGCCGCTTATGTGCTGCATAAAAATCTTGGGCCTGGATTGTTAGAAAAGGTTTATGAAACCTGTTTCTGTTGTGAACTCTCAAAAGAGGACTTTCATATAAAAGACAGGTGGATTTGCCCATTGTTTATGATGGAGTGACTTTTGATGAAGGATTGCGGTTAGATGTTTTGTTGAAGATTCAGTGATTTGTGAGCTTAAAGCGGTGGACATTGTGAATCCGGTTTGGGAAGCGCAATTATTAAGTTACTTAAAACTTACAGGTAAAAGGCTGGAATTTATTATTAATTTTAATGTGCCTGTTATTAAAGACGGAATTAATCGGATTATTCTATAAAAGGTTTTCTTGGTGTCTTTGTGTCTTAGTGGCGTAAAAGGAGAATTATATTATGAAAATGGCGGTTATCGGTGCCGGGCCAATCGGTTCGATTCTGGGCGGGTATCTGGCAAAGGGCGGACACGAAATCGCCTTTGTCGATATTCTTAAGGATCACCTTGATGCCGTTAAAGCAAAAGGACTTGTTATTTCCGGCGTGACGGAAATTAAAGCCAAAATAGCCGGGACTTACCTCAAAGCAGGCGAGCTGAAATCATTCAAACCGGAAATTATATTTATCTGCCTGAAAGCGCCGGTCGTGAAAATCATTGCTTCGGAACTACGAACTCTTAATTCAGAACTCCAAACTATTACCTGGGTAAGCTTCCAGAACGGGCTTGAAGTGGAAAAAGACCTGGCTGATATCGCCGGAGGAGATAAAGTAATACGCGTGGTGATTAACTATGCGGGGAATCTCATCGCGCCGGGCGAGGTCAAGATGTCTTTCTTTAATAAGCCCAATTATATCGGTTCATTTAATTCTAGGGGTGAGGGCAAGGCAAAGGAAATTGCCGGTCTTATGACAAAGGCGAATTTGGATACGGAATTTGTCAGCGATATAAAGAAATACGAATGGGAAAAGGTGATTTTGAACGCCGCGTTAAGTCCGCTTTGCGCGATTACCGGAATGACCATGAAGCAGGCGATGGATTTCCCGGGAACCTACCGCCTGGTCGAAGAGGTTCTGAAGGAAGGGATTGTTGTCGCCAAAGCATTGAGCTATGATTACGGGGAGAAGTTCTTTGAGCATTGCATCGGATATCTAAAAAACGCCGGGCATCACAAGACCTCGATGCATATCGATATAGAGGCCAAGCGCGCGACGGAGATAGATTTTATCAATAAGAAAATCGTGGATTACGGGCAGGTTAAAGGCATTAAAACGCCCTATAACGAAACGATTACGAATATCATCAAAGGAATGGAAGTCAGAAACCTCGGCAAGTAATCCGCTTAGGCCTTTTCCGCTTTTCCGTTCTTGATAATCAATCCGTTCTCGCCGATATCGTTATTTTCTTCCGCGGGGTCTTCCTTTGAACCGGCGCTTTTGCCGCAGGAAGGACAGGTGTAATGTTTGCTCGGTAATTCTTTGCCATCTTTAATAACCGTAATGGCAAAAGGCGGCAGGCTTACTCCGCAACGCATACAGAAAGTGACCATATTTTTTTCTCCTATATTAAGTTAACAATCAATGTTTTTAAAGCAAGATCGTCTGGCATCACGCTGGTTTTGATTACCTTATCCGTTTGAATGAGCTTTGCGATTTTATCCTTCTGGTTCTTACTGGGATTTGTTTTATAGTGCCATCCGAGGAAACCGATAATCCTTTCGGATGATTCACCCAGAGCTAAAAGCCTGTCCAGCTCCGCCAGGGCAGATTCCGTTTGCCCGTTTCTGATGTGAGAGACGAGTTTTTTAATATCACCTTCTATCCCGGAATCCACTAAGCCCAGGATATCGTTTTCTTCGATAGTTGCGCGGGTGCCGGCAAAGAGAATTATTTTTTTAAGAGTATCGTCGATGAGCGTAAGATTGTTTCCGGTATATTCGGAAATTAATTTTGCGGTTGAACGCGCCATTGATTTGCCGTAACCGGATACTTGTAAAATAATCCATTTAGGCAGTTCATAATCCGGGATAGATTGGCATTCTATTTGCAAAACCGTTTTTTCCGGCAGATTCAAAGCCGTATTGGTTTTGATAATCAAGATAATATAACCAGACGGTTGTTTGAGGTATGTGTCCAGGGTGGTTTTTACCTCCTCACGGAATTTGGGGTCGCCGGACAGCTCAAGCACGACCAGCTTCTTTTTAGCGAAGAAAGGCAGTGCGCAGAGTTCGGTGAGTAGATTAGCTGATGTATAATTTTCCTGCCTGAAAAACGATGCGATGTCCATATCAGGATAAAGAGATTTTATGGCCTCAATTCCTTTATCTTTCAGGAAATCTTCCGTTCCGCTGAACATGAATACGGGCCGCGCCGGTAATTTGCCCCGCGCAATAGAGGAAAGAAAATCATAGTAGTTCATACGCCAATATTTTACCAGAAATTACCGGAGTGTCCAGAGAAATTTATAGAATTACTTTGAGTTTCTGATATATTAATGATTAATTGAAAATAATGCAATCAGATTACAATGATTTCTGGCAAAAGCATATTGGAGTAAAAGGCAAGCGTTTCGGCTGGTTCCGCCGCAAGCGCTATGCGGTGCTGGCGAAATTATTTCCGCGTTTCATGCTTAAACGGTTCCCGGCGCGTAAATACCATCTGGGCGTGGCATCCATATCAGAAGGCGATTTTTGCGATATCGGCTCCGGGCTGGGGGGCGCTACCGCGTTGTATAATGCTTTAAGTAATAAACCGGCTGTAGGAATTGATATATCTGTTGAGGCGGTTTCATTTGCCCAAAGCGAAAAGAAACGGCTTGGGTTTAAGAAAGTCCGGTTTGCGGTAAGCGATGTGTTTCGCACGCCTTTTAAGGATAATTCGTTTGATACGGTTTATCTCGGCCAGATTTTGGAACATCTGCCGGATGAGCATAAATCTTTGCGCGAGGCCTGTCGGATATTAAAACCAAACGGTTTATTAGTGATTACGGTTCCCAAAGAAGATATGCTGCCGAGCCCTTATCATGTTAGGGAGTATACTACAGACAGCCTGAAAAACCTGCTTAAGCCTTACAGCAATGAAGAAATCGCTTTTTACGACTTTGACAAAACGCGGTTGGCCGCTTCGCTCAGGATTAAAAAATGACTATGTTTATAAGTTATTTTATTTGACTTACTATGGGAATAACCTAAAATCTAAACTCAACATTAAATATGTAAAGGAGATTAATATGGTGAAGAAAAGCGTTATCGGCGGAATAATCGCTGCGTTACTAATTTGCGTAACGCAATCCGCGCTTTTTGCCGGAGACGGGTGGCTTACTTCGTTTGATAAAGGCAAGGAAATTGCCAAGAAGGAGAAGAAAGACATCATCGTTGATTTTACCGGCTCTGATTGGTGCGGCTGGTGCATCCAGTTGCATGAAGAAGTGTTTTCAACCGATAAGTGGAAAAAAGAAGGTTCCAAAAAATATGTTATGGTCAGCCTGGATTTCCCCCGCAACAAGCAAATGCCTGAAGATGAAAAGAAAGCTAATGATAAGTTAATGAAACTGTTCGGTGTAGAAGGCTTCCCGACTATTTTCCTGGTTGATTCGGATGGCAAACCCTATGCCAAGACCGGTTACCAGAAGGGCGGGCCGGAAAATTATCTCAAGCACTTGGGCGAGCTTTCCAAGCAAAAAGAAACAAGAGATAATATAATGTCCGAAATAAAGAAAGCAGAAAAAGAAGAAAGCCTTAAATTGCTGGATGAGCTTATAGGCAAGCTTAAGGAGTGGGGTGTTGATGGGGCTTATGTTGAGACAAAAGAAGAAATTGTCGGCCTGGATTCGGACAATAAAAACGGGATGAAACTTAAATATTCCGTAGAACTTACATATTATTACCGCAAAGCAGGGGAACCCGATAAGAGTAATGCGTATCTGAATGAAGTGGAAAAATTAAGCGAAGGTGAAGCCTCTAGTATAAAAATGGATTTTAAGATAGAGGAAATAGAAGCGAAATACCTCCAAGGGCAGAAACCTGATTTCGAAGGCGCAAAAAAGGCTTTGAACGAGCTTATTAAAGACAACAAAAAAGGGAAAATTGCGCAAAAGGTTTATTTTGAGATTGCCGGAATAGATTATCAGCTTAAGAATAACGAAGCGTGCATTAAGGATTTGGAAAACGCCTTAAATGCCGCCCCTGATTCAGAGCTTGCCAGCCAGATTAAAGGTATATTAAAGGAAAAGTTTAATAAATAAATTCTCAATAGGATATATCCGCATTACCGATAGTCATTAAAGGTGCGCCTTTAAAGACGCTCCCGCCAGATGCGGGAAATCTTTAAGGGCACCAGCCTCTTTTTAGAAGTTTCCTTTGGCATAAATAAATCTATGCTTGATTTATCTGTTGTCATTATAAACCGCAATACCCGGGATTCTGTTTTAGAGTGCTTGTCATCAATCGCAAATAATGTTAAAGAAATTACCTGTGAAATAATAGTGGTGGATAATAATTCCACGGATGGCAGCGTTCAGGCGATAAAGGAAAAGCATCCGCAGGTAAAAATACTGGAAAATGAATCCAACGTCGGTTTTGCCTATGCGGTAAATCAGGGTTTGAAGGAGGCAAAAGGACGTTATTACCTGAGCCTTAACAGCGATACGCAGCTTACCCCGGGCGCTTTGGAGAAAATGGTCCGGTTTATGGATGAAAACCTGTCCGTCGGTATGGCCGGCGCGCAGTTGGTTAAAGAAAACGGAGAGCCGCAAAACTCATTCGATAATTTCCCCGGAATTATTTCCACCTTGTTCAATAAAAGCGTGTTACGGTTGCTATTCCCATCCAGCTATGCTGGTAAAAATATCGCCCGTGATGAGGGTATCCCTTTTGAAGTGGAATCGCTGGTCGGCGCCTGCATGATAATCCGGCCTTCGGCGTTGGACAAGACAGGCTGGTTTGACCAGGATTATTTCGTTTTCCTGGAAGAAACAGATTTATGCCTCAGGATGCGCAAAGCTGGTCTGAAAGTAATGGTTATCCCTCAAGCCAAGGTGTTCCATTTCCAGGGCGAAACTAAAAAACAGACCCTGATACCGGCAAAAGTGGAATATCTCGTGTCTCTTTACAAATATTTTCGCAAGAATAGTTCTCTTTCTGTTTACCGGATAATCAGGATCACTTATCCTTTCCGTTTATTATGCCAGTCTGTTTTTACCTTTATAGGGTGTGTCTTTACCATCGGGCTGGTTAAACATGTAAGAATTCAATGCTATACATATTCTTATCTTTTCCTTTGGCATCTTTTATGGTGCCCTGAAGAGATGAGCCTGAAAGGAATCAGCGAAAAACTTAAGCAAATGCCCAAAACCGTGCCTATTAAGTGGGTTATCCAGGATGTCTATCTGGATACGGATGATTTGCCGGTAGAGCTTGATATAAACCGGATGCCTTACAAACAGGGGTTTGAAAGCACATTGCTGAAAGAGACCAGGCTAAAAAGGCTGGTAAGATTTAAAACCCCCTTGGGGCGCAGTTACCTTATAAAAATGTATAAGGATATTCATCCTTTCAGTTGGCTGAAAAACAGGGTAAGCGGAGATAAAGCAATGAGGGATTTGGTTCTTGCCAGGAAGATTTCTTATCTTGGCATTCCCAATGTCGTTCCCGTGGCCGTCGGATTTAACGACAAATTGCCATGGACGCCGAAGTATTATATCGCGGTAACGAGAGAACTTGAAAATGCCTGCGGATTAAACAACTACCTTTCGCGCCATCCGCTTGCGGCATACCTGCCGTATAATCAGAACATAAGGAGAAGGGTGGTTAAGGCTTGGGGACAGATGGCAGGCAAGATACATCAGCGTGGAATCCTGCAAGATGATTTTGACCCTAACAATATTGTCCTGCAGTTTAAAGGGGGAGACGCAGAGTTCTATCTTTTCCTGGTGGATTTTGAAAGGGTAAAAATACTTAAAAAGCTTTTGCTTAACCAGCAAATACACAGTCTGGCAAAACTGAGCCGTTTAAGCGTAGGGATTAACAATACGGACCGCCTGACATTTTTAAAGGGCTATCTTAATACGGATAATAAAACAATAATCAAAACATGGATAAAACAGATTAAAAAAGAGTATGATAATAACAAGCTAAAAGATTATTTATGGGCGGAAAAAGTAAGCCTTTTGGAAAGCAGCCGTATCGGAAGGCATAACACCAAAGAGTTCACGGTATTCTACCGTAAGAAATATCCGGAGAATATGAGGCCGGGTTTTAACGAAAGCGAAATTATTGCTTTGCTTCGGCGAATAAAAGAGGGGAATACCGTTTTCGGCCCTTTTATGTTTATCAGGGGAAATAAAGAAGTCGTTGGGTTGTCGGCAAAAGCGTTCCCCCATTACAAAACAGCAAAAAATATATGGCAAAATCTGAATGCTTTATTGAGGATTTATACCGTGCCGGCACTTCCGGTTGCGTTGATAAAGGATAAAAAGAGTTTTAATAAAGGAATAATCGTCTTCGAGCCGATAAACCTAAATCGCTATGTTTCCGGGTTCTTCGTCAATCCAAAGATTCAAGAAAGATTGACAGGAATAAATAATATTGGTATAAAGTGAGCTTTTATCCCGTTCCCGTTATTCCGCCAAGACGGGATAACGGGGCTGGGATAGCTCAACAGTAGAGCACCGGTTTTGTAAACCGGTGGTTGCGGGTGCGAATCCCGCTCCCAGCTTTGATAAAGAAGCTGGCAGAAAACAGTAGTCAGTAAACAGTGTGTTTTTCCTTTGGGGCGGATATAAAGCTGATTACTAATTACTGCTTACTGGTTACTCTTTTAACGGGCAGGTACCCAAGTGGTCAAAGGGGACAGACTGTAAATCTGTTGGCGATGCCTTCGGGGGTTCAAATCCCTCCCTGCCCAATATTTAACTAATAATAAAATAATTCATAACTCGAAACTTTTTTTCCGTTACGAGTTGTCAGGTGAAGATTGCGGGCGTTGCTTAATGGTAAAGCTCCAGCCTTCCAAGCTGGTCACGTGGGTTCGATTCCCATCGCCCGCTCCAGAAGAAATTTATAACTAAATTATAATATTTATCTTGACACTTTTGCTTAAAATAAATATACTTCTTAATTCTGTTATTTACACGCTGTTGTAGCTCAGCTGGTAGAGCACGTCCTTGGTAAGGACGAGGTCATGGGTTCAAGTCCCATCAACAGCTTGGTATAAGAGCTAATTGAAAAACAAATTATTAGGAGGATTTAAAAATGGCAAAGGAAAAATTCCAACGAACTAAACCGCACCTGAACGTAGGGACTATCGGGCACATTGACCATGGCAAGACGATTTTAACTAGCACGATCACCAATGTTTTAGCCAAAGCCAATATGTCAAAGGCAAAAAGCTATGCTGAAATCGCAAAAGGCGGCGAGCAGCGCGGCGAAACCAAAATCCTTACCATCATGGTCGCCCACGTGGAGTACCAGACTGAAAAGCGTCATTATGCCCACATCGATTGCCCCGGGCATGCTGATTACATTAAGAACATGATTACCGGCGCCGCCCAGATGGATGGCGCGATTCTCGTTGTTTCCGCGGCTGACGGCCCGATGCCCCAGACCAAGGAACACGTCCTCTTGGCCCGCCAGGTGCAGGTCCCGGCAATCGTGGTATTCCTTTCCAAGACTGATTTAGTGACAGACCCTGAACTCTTGGACCTGGTTGAAGTGGAAATCAGGGAACTCTTGAATAAGTATAATTTCCCGGGCGACCAGACACCGGTTGTCCGCGGCGCGGCCTTGAAAGCCCTGGAATGCCTCTGCGCCAAGCGCGATTGCCAGTGGTGCGGCCAGATTTGGAAGCTGATGGATGCGCTGGATAGCTATATTCCGCTGCCCGTCCGCGAAGTCGAGAAGCCGTTCCTTATGCAGATTGAAGACGTCTTCAGCATTAAAGGAAGAGGCACCGTTGGCACCGGCCGTGTCGAACGCGGTAAGATTAAAGTCGGCGAAGCGGTTGATATCATCGGCTTTTCCAAGGAAATCAAGAAAAGCGTCGTAACCGGCGTGGAAATGTTCAATAAAGAACTCGATGAAGGCATCACCGGCGACAATGTCGGTATCCTCCTGCGCGGCGTTGAAAAGGCCGAGCTCGAAAGAGGCATGGTCGTGGCGGCTCCGGGAAGCATTACCCCGCATACTAAATTCGAATCGGAAATTTATATTCTTTCCAAGGAAGAAGGCGGACGCCATACCCCATTCTTTGCGGGCTATCGGCCCCAGTTCTATTTCCGGACGACCGACGTTACCGGCAAGGTTGAATTGCCCCAGGGCGTGGAAATGGTCATGCCGGGCGACAACGTCAAGATGGTAGTGGAGTTGCAGGTGCCGGTTGCCATGGAAGAAAAACTGCGTTTCGCTATTCGTGAAGGCGGTAAAACGGTTGGTGCAGGCGTGGTGACTAAAGTCCTTGCCTAAAACAACCAGGAACGTTTATAACTATGCGTGAAGGTATTTTTTTGGAATGCACCAAATGCGGAGACCGTTATTACCGGGTCACTAAAAACTCTAAAAAGACGGGCAAGCTGGAATTGAAAAAATTCTGCCGAATTTGCCGCAGTCATACCGTGCATAAAGAAAGAAAAAAATAGTTCTGGCTTCATCCGGTAGCAGATTTATTTGTGATTCTCTTTAATCTTAAAATAGGTCTGTAGCTCCAATTGGTAGAGCGCCGGTCTCCAAAACCGGATGTTGGGGGTTCGAATCCCTCCAGACCTGAATAAATTAATTCATATTGAAAAAATATGGGATTAAAATATTATAAAAAAGAACAGGGTAAGGTTATCCGCATCGTGACCGCTATCTGCTTGTTCCTGATGGTGTGTTACGGATATTATTCGCTTTATCGTTTTGTCCCACCCATAAATACCGCAAATGGAAATTATACTTTTTGGGGAACCATTCTTACTAAAATACCGTTCTTCGATTTCGGGATTAATTACGGTATGATTATTTCCGCTCTTTTATGCCTGGGCACATGCTTCTTTGTGTATCTTGTCGTTTTAAATAAGCCGAAAACCGCTGAATTCCTGATAGAATCCGAAGCCGAGCTTAAGAAGGTTTCCTGGCCCTCCCGCCAGCAATATACCGGCTCATCGGTTGCCGTAATTATTTCCGTGGTCGTCTTGGGCCTTTTCCTGGTCTCGGCGGATTGGATATTTTTGCAGTTGATGAAACTCATCAGGATATATTAAAGGAGAAACGAAGAGTGGATAAAAAGTGGTATGTCGTCAGGGTTCAAACCGGCAGGGAAGAATTCCTTAAAACCATGCTGGAAAAGCAGATCAAGGAAAAAGGATTGGATTCATTCGTTGCTCGCATACTCGTTCCCGTGGAAAAGGTTTCCGAAATACGCGGCGGCAAGAAAAAAGTCGTCGGTCGTAAGCTTTACCCCGGTTACATCATGGTCGAAATGGAATTGAATGACCAGACTAAGGTGGCTATCCGCGAAACCCCGGGAATCGGTGATTTCGTCGGCTCCAAGAACCCGGTACCCTTGCAGAAGCACGAAGTGGAAAAAATGCTCATGCTCGAACATGCGGTCGAATCAGGCGAAAGCCCCAAGATAAAAATAGCATTTAAGAAGAACGATAACGTCCGCATAAAAGAAGGCGCTTTTGAAAACCTCGAAGGGGTCGTGGAGGAAGTTATTCCTTCCAAGGGCTTGGTTAAGGTGCTCGTGACTATTTTCGGTCGTTCTACCGAGGTCGAACTGGAATACTGGCAGCTGGAAGCGATTTAGGTTCAAATCTTCATTCTTTCACTTATCCTCAAAAGACTGATTTATTCTTAGTATCTTCGCCCCGCTCCGCTACGGGGATACCCCTCTGACGAGGACACCCAATTATGTTAAAACCTAGGGGTAGCCGATTATTGGGAGTCCCTGACTAAAGGAATGGGATGGCAACGAATTTTCCTTGACCCCATTCTAAAATAATATAAGATATTGCGTATGAAGAAAATTATTTCCACGGATTCAGCCCCAAAAGCAATCGGCCCTTATTCACAAGCGGTTGTGGCAGGGCAGTTCCTCTTTGCCTCCGGGCAGATACCGATTAATCCGTTGACTAACGAATTGGTTAAGGCCGGCATTACCCAGCAGACCGAGCAGGTCATGAATAACCTGAAAGCCGTCATGGAAAAAGCCGGCGGCAGCATGGATTCCATCGTAAAAACCACCATTTACCTGAAAAACATGGGTGATTTCGCCAAGGTGAATGAAGTCTACGGAAAATACTTTGTTTCCAATCCACCGGCAAGGGCGACTGTCGAAGTCAGCCGGTTGCCCAAAGACGTGGATGTCGAAATCGATGCCGTTGCTTTTATTGAATAAATAATCTTGTAGGGGCTTGCCCCGTTAGAGATTTGGAAAAAAGGATGTTTACTCTCTAAATGGGGGCTGTCTTTGAAAAATAATATATTTTCGGTTTCCCCGGGTTGAACGGCAATCTCTAACGGGGCGTAGCTCAGTTTGATAATGAGCGTCCCGATAGGCATCGGGGAGGTCACTGGGTTTAAAGAGGTTTAATAGAAGTAATTGGTTAGTAGTTAATGATAATCGGGGCGTAGCTCAGTTTGGCTTAGAGCGCTGCGTTCGGGACGCAGAGGTCACTGGTTCAAGTCCAGCCGCCCCGATTTTAAATATAAAAGAAGGAGAGTATATGAAAGCTTGGCAAACCATTTTTATTCTCGCCTTTTTATTCATAACGGTTCTCATGGTAAACGGATGCGTTTTCATGACCATGGACTTGAAGCCAAAAGAAGATTTAGAAGAGGTCTTCGTTTCCGGCAACCAAAAGGGCAAGGAAAAAATACTTATCATCCCCATCCACGGCACCATCCTCGGCGAAGAAGACGACGCCCCGCGCAATTGCGTCACGCCGGTAAAAATTATGGAAATCCTGAACAAAGCCACCAATGACGATAATATTAAAGCCATCATACTTTCCGTGGATTCTCCCGGCGGCGGGGTAACGGCCAGCGACCGCATTTACAAATGCCTTAAGGAATTTAAGAAAAGCCATAACAATATCCCCGTTGTTACCCTGATGAAAGATACCGCCGCTTCAGGCGGATATTATATTTCCATGTCTTCGGATTATATCATTGCCCATCCCACGACTATCACCGGCAGTATCGGAGTCATTTCCATATTCGTTACACTGGAAGACCTCCTGCAATGGGCAAAGACAGAGGTCATCGTGATAAAATCCGGGGAGATGAAAGATTCCGGTTCGCCTTTCCGCATGATGAAACCGCAGGAAAAGGAATTCTTCATGAATATCATAAAGGAAATGTATGCCGGGTTTGTCAATATCGTAGATGAAAACCGCAAAGAGCTTTCGCTTGAAAAGGTGAAAGAACTTGCCGACGGCAGGGTTTATACGGGACGCCAGGCGTTGGATAATAAATTGGTGGATGCTATCGGCTACCAGGAAGATGCCGTTACCAAGGCCGAGTCTCTTGCCGGGATTACCGATGCCAAAGTGGTTACCTATAAAAAGCCCAGGGGCGCGTTGGAAAGCGCCTTCAGCATACAATCAAACAGTGATATCGCCCAGCTCAAGCAGATACTCCTGCAAAATACGACAACACGCTTTATGTATCTCTGGCTTCCGGGTGCAGAATAAGATTAGAGTATCAGGTATTCCGCTTATTTTGAAAAGGAGGCGAATATGCCGTCAAATGGAACCGAACACAGGAAATACAAACGCTATGGGGTTAAGGGCTCGGCTGTGCAGTATAAGCCGGATAGTTTCTTCAGCCTCTTTCGCTCTCTTTCCCGAAAATACATCGTGCTCGATATGTCGACCGCCGGCATGCAGTTTGTTACCAAGGAAGAGTTTAAGGAAGGCACCCATCTCCAGCTGCAGATTAGCGCGCCGCATCTCTATGATCAAATTATCCCTGTCAAAGGCGAGGTGGTCTGGTTAAGGGCCGCCCCGGAACTGCGTATTAATGTGGTCGGCGTGAAGTTTACCTCGCTGGCGCTGCCGGATAAATCCAGATTGAAATCCATCCTTGATGGCGCCGTTCTGGAAAAGGTCCATTACGCCGAGTCGATACACCTGAAAAAAGCGGATAAGATATAATAAAATTAAGAGTAAGGTTCGGATGTTTCCCGGTACAATGCAAAATATAATAGGTTTTGCCGTGGAAGCACTTAAAGAAAGGATGGAAAATGAAAATAAATAAATGGAAATTTAACCTGCTGGCTTTAATTGCAGTAAGCATATCATTAACTATAGGTGGTGTTCACACGATACTGGCGCAGGGAAAAAAGGATAAGGCGGAAGTGATTACCGCGGAGCGAATCATAAAAGACATCAAAATATACCAGAAAGAAGTGGAAGATATTAGGGGTAAGAAATTCAAGGCCGATACTACGGTAAAAAACCAGTCCATGGATGAATTTAAGCAATTCGTTAAGGCGGGATTGGATGAGGAGCTCCCGAAAGAAAAGGCGCAGTTAATCCAGGCCGCCTGGTCAAAATTGGGGCTGATCCCTAAAGATTATGATTTACGAAAAGGATTAGAAAATCTTGTGGTCAGCCAGGCCGGTGCGTATTATGATAATAAAACCAAAACGGTTTATCTGATTAAAACGGATGCCCTCCCGCCTTCTATCGTTAAAATGGCGATAGTCCATGAGCTTTGCCATGCACTGCAGGACCAGTATTTTGACCTTACGAAAATCATGAAAGATTCCATGGGAGACTACGATTATTCGGCAGCCATGCGATTCCTTTATGAAGGCGAGGCAAGCTATGTGGGGAATTTTTATGCGGCCAAAGAAATGCTTTCCGGCATGGGAATGGATATGAAATCGGATGACCCGATGATACTCCAGCAGTTTATGCTTTTAAAATCCATGAGCCGGGAGGCCGTGTTAAAACAGAACGATGCAGAGATGGGCCAGTTAAGCGGGGACTATCCGGCAATAAAAGCAAGCCTGGATGGCGCCAAAACCGCTCCTCCTTTTCTTTATTGGGAACTTAGCGCCCCGTATGTTTCCGGCGTGGCAAACATCGCGGAAATCATCGGCCTTAAACTCAAAAACCAGAAACAAGATTATACCGGAGGTTGGCAAAATGTGGATATTGCTTATAGCGCAAAATTAGTTTCTACCGAGCAGATCTTTCATCCGGCTAAACTGTTAACGGAAAAAGACGAACCGACAGCGGTTACTCAGCCGGAATTGCCTGAATCTTGGGAAGTGGCGTATTCCGATAATCTCGGCGAATTCGGCTTCTGGACGCTTTATGATGTTTATGGGATTAAAGACCCAGCCAAAGCCGCCGATGGATGGGACGGAGACAAGTATTTCCTGCTCAAAAACAAGGAGAGTGATAATTACGCGCTGTATTTTTCCACGGTTTGGGACACCAATAACGACGCCGCGGATTCTTTTGAAGCGTATCAAAAAATCGTGGTTGAGAAAAATCCTGACTGGAAGAAAAGCGATGATTCAACCAAACAATCCGTGACATGGAACAGCCCGGACGGCAAGTTTACGGTTATTATGGCATTGGAAAACAATAAATGGATATCCATGGAAAACATACCGTCCGAAACGGTAAAGTTATGGAAAACCCCTCTGAAGAAAGATTAAAGGGAATAAAAACCGTTCGGGAATACAAAGTTGATTGGTGGATTAAGCGCGAAATAAACAATCAAATCGTAAAGGATGCAACATGATGACAAGGCTTTTTAAGATGCTACCGGTGTTTTTGCTGGTTTTGGCAATGGCGGCTGACGCAATCGGACAGGAAAAAATCACCAAAGAGGAAAACGACAGATGCGTCGTGATTATAATGGTCTATGACGGGGAAGACACCTTTATCGGCAAAGGGACCGGCTTTATCGTGAAAGAGGACGGCCTGGTCGCGACTAATTTCCATGTGATAAGCGAGGCAAAATCCATAAAAGCCAAGGCAATCGACGGCAGCGTATATAAAGCCAAAGGTGTCGTCTTTGCCGATGCTACCAAGGATTTGGCTGTCCTGAAAATAGACGCCCAAAATCTGCCCTGCGTGGTATTGGGCGATTCGGATAAGCTGGGCAAAGATGACGAAGTCTACGTCATCGGCTCGCCCGGCATGGAAGAAAAACATGTATTTTCCAAGGGGAAGATAATCCGCATAAATGACCCTTCCCGGATGTCCAATTGCATCCAGATAAACGCCGGGGCTTCATTCGGGAGCAGCGGTTCCCCGCTCTTTGACAGGGAAGGGCGGGTCGTCGGCATCGTTTCCGAGGCTTCGGATGTCGTCCAAAGCCGTAATTTTGCCATACCGATAAACCTTATCAAGGATAAAATAAACAATGATAAAGTAAAAACTTTGGATGAAGTGCTGACCGGCGATTACCCGGAATACTGGTTTTGGAAAGGCGAGGCTTATGAGCTGCAGGAGGATTACCCGCAGGCGATGGAGTGTTACAATAAGGCGCTTGGCTTGCGGAAAGATTACGCAGAGGCATATTTCCATCTCGGGTTGGTGTATGACGCATTGGGTAAAGAAGAAGATGCCTTTAAACATTTCAGCCGGGCCGTGGAATTGCGCCGGGATGATACCCTGATGATAATGAATTTAGCCGCCTCTTATGATACCTCCGGCAACGCCCAAAAGGCGATTGAACTCCTGGAAGGCGCGATTAAGCTCGAACCGGAATTTTCCGGCTTGTATTACACCCTGGGCGTTATTTACGGCAAGATGAAAAAGACGGATATGGCGCTTAAGTATTACAAGGAAGCGCTCGAGTTATACCCGGATTATTCAGACGCGCTCTGTAATCTCGGCGTCATTTACAAGGACGCCGGCAATATCAAGGAAGCGGCGGATTGCTTCAAGCGGACAATAGAAATAAACCCAAAAGACGATATCGCCTGCTATCATTTGGGGGTGATATATTATGATTCCAGGCAATACAAGCAGGCGCGCGACCTTTTCAAAGTGGCGGTTGTTGCCGATAAAAACAACCATGAATATTACCGCTACCTGGCGTTATCCTACGGCAGGCTGGGCGCGTTCAAGGAATCTATCCAAGGGTTTGAAAACGCCATCCGCCTTAAGCCGGATTTCACTTCGGCCTATTGCGGGCTGGGCGCGGTCTATAGCGTCATGGGCAAATATGACGAAGCAATCGCGGTCTTCCAAAAGGCCGTGAAGCTGGACCCAAAGATGGATTCGCTCCATATGAACCTGGGGAGCATTTACCTGGCCAAAAACGATATTGAATCAGCGGAAAAGGAATATGAGGCGCTCGAAAAGCTGAATAAAGAAATGGCGAACAGCCTGCTGGAGATGATAAATAAGAAAAGAAAGGAATGAGCCCTGCGGGGCGATTAGTTGTCGGCAATCAGTTATTAGCGTCTGCCGAATAAAAGGAGATAAAGTGTGAAGAAACTGATATTCCTGGCTCTTCTCTTGAGCATCCTCGGAATTACACGTCTAATCAACTTATCAACGTATGAACTTATGGGTTTTTAGCAAACTTTCTTATTTAATCACGAAATAGATTTCCGGGACGGGATTAGCTTTCGGCCAGGCCGCCCGTTCGGCTTCCGCCGGGAACTTGAAAGAAGGAAAACGTTTCAGGATTAAGACCTCACAATCCGCGCAGAGCGGTGTAATGCGGCTCCGCGGGTCCATCACGCATTTCTTAACCGGCTTATCCGGCTGTCCCTTGTAAGGATACTCGTCCGGCAGGTGGAACATGGAGTGGTTAAACTCGTGGAGGATTCCCGCGCCAAAAACTCTTAGCCCGATATCGGGTGATTTATCCCCGCCGATATCCAAAAGGTTCACGCCGACGGTAATCAGCCCGCCGAAATAGGCATGCCCGCCCTGATTCTGCGCCATCTTTTCGAGTGTTAGATATGCCTTGTCGCCGTTATTCAGGAGAATCACTTTCTTTATGAACATATTACCGTAGGTATCGTTCCAGATAAGCTGGGAAAACCTCTGCAGTCCTTTCTTGAGCTTATCAATATCTTCCGGGGTGGCGTCGTATTTTATGGCCGCGTTCATGCAGAGTCCCACCGGCGCGGCTTGGGAGTAGAAAATCTTGGGAACCCCGTTTTCATCCAGCTTAAAGCCTTTTAACTCTTCATCCGCCATCCATTCGCCGTCTATCATTTGGAAACCCCGCGCCTGCATGGCGTGCATCATGTAATCTTCCGAAGTCAGGCCGGGTGCGGTGGGTTTACTCTGGCAGGCGTTAAGGATAATCAATCCGCTTAATAAAGCGGGCAGCATAACCTTTTTCATATAACGAATCCTTTCAATTATTAAATGAATGGAAGTTTAATATAGAAGCTGGGTATCGTTCTGTCAACAGAAATGCTTGAGTTTGTCGAAGATGACAACATTGTAATGTTTTATCCTTCCACTTATTCTTAATCTTATTTTGCTTCTTACTTAAATCGTTTTTCCGGCAGGGGGAGGTGGGCTTTTCGTGAGAGGGGAACAAGCCGTTTGGGAGAGGGGTCTGGCCATTCGCAATGGGGAATTAAGCCTGCCAAAGAGACGGGAATAAATCTTTTAATAGGGGAGTCTGGCTGATTTGGGGGAGGGAAATAGCCGGCACGGGAGGGGGTTCTGGCTGGCAAGAGACGCCGGTTTATGCCGTTTGAGAGGGGAGTCTCGCCTGGCTAAAACGGGGATTAGGCGATTTTAGTAGGGGGGTATATACCCTACCTACCCCCCTATCACAGCCTTTTTTCCCGAAAATTATAGTTGACATGTTTCCGCTGATTTGATAAAGTAAACAACTATGCCGAAACTAAAAATATATTTGGATTCATCCGTTCCAAGCGCTTATTATGATAAGCAAAAACCGGCGCGTCAAAAGATTACTCAAAAATGGTGGGACGAAGTGATGAAGCGGGATTATACGGTTTATATATCACAGGTAACGGAAACCGAGTTAAATGCGACTAAAAATTTGCATTTACGCGAAAACCTGCGTAATTTAGTCGGAAATCTGCCTGTTTTGGAAATACCTGACAACGCAAAAGGGTTAGCCGAATTGTATATTGAAAATGATATTATACCGGACGAGTACTTTAACGATGCGCTTCATATTGCCGTTGCCACATTAAACGGGATAAATATTCTGGCAAGTTGGAACTTTGTCCACCTGGTTAATCTTGAAACCAGGAGGAAAGTTAAGGGGATAAACCTGGTAAAAGGATATAACGAAATTGATATTGCCAGTCCGGAAGAATTAGGAGGAGGAAAATATGTCTAAAACACTTCAAAAAGTAAACCCGGCAGTTGAGTTTGCAAACGACCCGATGCTTCAGGAATTACATAAAACCAGAATTAAAATCTATTCGGAAATAAAAAACACGGATGAGCAGTCGCTGAAGAAATATTTCCAGAAGAAATCTAATGAATTCCGGAAGAAATAAAGGTGGAATACGATAATTGAAATGGACACTCCGAACCACACCGGTATTCCTTAAACTGTATACCCCCTATTCCTACCTAATTCTGTATTTTCAGCCATAGGCTAATTCCAGCCTATAGATGTGCAATTTGTTATAAAATAGTTATATCTGCTTGATTTTACCACTCAAATTTAGCCGCTATTTCTCCATCAACCATAACCATACAAACCATTCCTGATTGTCCTAACAACGATGTGGTTTTAGTTAAAACCGCTGTGACTTTATGTCCATCATGAGTTCCTTCCAATGTTTTCGAACTAGAGAAAGCCCCTACAGCACTTTTAATAACTTCTGTTCCATTTATCGTAATTGTTACTACTCCGGTTGTTTTATTCCAATTTCCGTTAATTTGCCATGCTGCGGAAGTACTCCCAGCAGGGCGATAACTGGATGAGCTTGACGCACTACACCCGTTAAATAAAAAGAATAAAACCGCAATGCTGACGAATACAACTATTAGTTTTTTCATACCATTTCCTTTCATTAAATACTTAATTTAAAGCAACCGTGGTTAGCAAGAAGGCCGCATTTCCCTATGCGACCCTCTTGCTTTATTTGCCCATAAACTATTTCTGAGCTTTTTCCTTTTCAATTGTTTCCCAAACAAGAGGCGATATTTCATTTTTAGCAACCTTACTTTCGTTCAAACAGCCATTAATCACCTCAACTTTGTAGCAACCATCGTTACGCACGACATAACAAGGGGTATTCCCTGACGCATAATCTTTAAGGTCTTGTTCCAAACCGCTTCCGTACCCTGATTTTCTCGCATAAATCGCACCATCCGCGAAATCAATAATTAACCAAAGACCGCCGCTAGTCAGTAGGTCAAGGACAACATAACCAAATTGAACATTTCCTCTTTCGTGAGGTTTTTTGGTGCCATCTAGAATAGTTGCACAATTTATATTTGCTATTAAAAGCATCGCAATTACAAGCAATATCAGCGAAACAACCAATCGGTTTTTTGACATACCTATTTCTCCTTTACTTGTTTGGTTTTCTTGAATTAAAATGTGTTGAGCTTTCAAGAGGTTTCAACACTTAACCCCTCAAACGGACAGGCCTTACAGAGATATTATGTTAATTAATACCACCTCCTTTCGCCTGATGAATTGGGTAAACTGATAGAAATAAGTTTAATAGAGAGGAAAAGAATAGGGAGGGAATTATAGTAATTTGTCTCATAAACTCTGCCCGCCTTTTAGCCCAATAAAAAAGGGCAAGGAACCACTGCTGGATTTTACCGCTTTCCATCCGCCAAGACTTCCAGACGGACCAGCATGAGTGGCACCCCGCCCCAAAGGGCAGAGTCCCCGTCTGGAATTCACAAATTGTTGGCGGATGGAAATACTTTTTCTTTTGCCTTTAATGGTATTAACTAAGGCAAGAAAAGTCAAGATAAAAATTGTTTTTATACAGTATTTTGGTATACTTAAAATCTATATGACTGATTATGTAACCGCCGACACCATACGGGGAGATTTACAGGGATATGCGCCCATTGCCAATACTCTAATACAAATAGGCGATAATGCATTTAGCGACCTTGACCGATTTTTTAAGGGAATCACAATAGAACCTTATATTTGGATTGATAAGAAATCGGGCTTTACCGAAAATGATATTTATGACTTAACATATAAGCTATATAATTTCAATGTTACACTTATACAATTGCTTTGGAATTTATCCAGTGTAAACAATTTAACGGCGTTTCCTGATATTAATTCAATAATTGGTGCTTTAGATGATTGCATAAAGCAAGGCGCTCAATTTCAGGGGAGAATAAGTATATTACATAATAAAGTCAGCCCTGATAAAGAGAGAGAAAAAATAGGAGGGTGTGTACAAGGCGGAACAGAGGAACATAAAAAATTAGACTATCTTCATAGAATATTCCAATTAAAGACTATTTTTGACAGACGAATAGATATTATTAATAAACAATTCCCAAACATTATTGACCGTTTGAATGAAATAATAAATGTAAGTTATGCGAAAAAAGATATAATGGCTCAAGAAACAAAAACACCGCCAGTGGGTTCGCGAATTACTATCCGTCTTGTTGAAAAAGGGCATAAATTAACTGTAAATGGTGATAAATTAGAAAGTACTCCAAAACTTCTTTCCAATATCATTTGCGCACGGGCTTATGGAGTGCAAACCGCTGAAGCCTTAGTAAAGGCATCCGCCAAGTTTATGCGTAATGTCTTTCGTCCTAATTGTAAAGTTGGACGGACTAAATGGGACATCAAAAACCAGAAGAAAAATTTAGGGCGGGAAATAAAACGGATAAACAGCCTATTTCCTCAGCCAATAATAAAGTGGGATAAAAAGAATGCAGAGTGGATACAAGCAGGCGAACAATATATTAATTTTCAGAAAGAAAGCAGTAATAAATTGTTATCTCCGAATGAACTGAGAGATTTTATTCAGCCATACCTTTCCAGCGTCAGACGTACCAGCGAAGAAGTCAGGAAAAGCAAGACTGTTTCACCCAAGAGTAAAACCTTTACGACGTCCCCTGATAAAATAGATTATGCGGCTAATCCTTCCAAAGAGAGTATTCAAAAACGTAGAGAAGGCAAGAAAGCTTACGAAGAATCAGACGACGATAACAATTAACCTCCTACTGATAATATTATATTAACCGTCTCAAGGTAATACATATTACCCCCGGTGTAAACTGCTTTACACCGTTTTCCCATCCTATCGAGCTTTAAAACATATTCATAACTCCTTATTACATCTTAAGATAAAAATTCGCATGTTTTTTTCAGCTTCTATACATTTTTTCTCCGTTACCCCCTTTTTTACGCCTATATAACTGAGGAGAGATATAACTCTCCCAGAAAGGAGTTCCTATGATGAACTATATAGGTTCACGGATATTAGCCAAGGCGGTGGAAAAGGGAATCATCAGCGAAATTGAGGCGGAGATAGTAGTAAAGAATGCCTGCTATGAGCGGTCTTTTATTTACATCTCTTTGGAATTGAGTATGCCCACTAAAGTAGCAGAACGGCTTTATAATGGAGCAATCCCGAAACTAAGAAAGTGGCTCCATAAAGAAGTTATAATAATGCCAAGAGGGAAGATTATCTGCGATTAAGAGTTCTGCCGGGGAGAGCCGGGATAGAAGGCGCTCTCCTTTCTGTCCCGCCCGGCTGACTACTTTTGAATGGCTACCTGTTAATGCCTGTTACGGGCAAAGTCATGGAAACTAAACAGGCGAAAACTATTATGAAAAAGAGTTTTTGGAAGCGAATCATAAGAGCGGTTTTAGAAATCGTTCTTACCGTGGTTCGTAACAGGGCTAAAAAGTAATTAGCCAAAAGCGCAAAGTAAAAAGCCCTGAACCATGCCCCCGCTAAAGACGTGGTCAGGTATCAGGGCGGGAGGATATTACGATGAGTATAATAAAAATGCATCTGATTTTAGCCATTAACCCATTGACCCAGGCAGTCGCCAAAATCGGCAAGATATGGGCAGACGGCTTGAGTAACAATGCGGAGAAAATGGATGACCGCATCAAAACAAGTATCCCGGATGAAATGACCTATCTTTCCAAGCTGGCGGATACTTCCGAACTGGAATTCCGCCGGGTGATTGACCCATCCTTTACCAACCGTAAAGGCGAGGATAAGAATAAGATTAATGCCACACAGGCATATAAAATCAGGAAGTCTTATCCAAAATACCAGCGGAACCGGACCCATATGTTCGAGACCGTTGACGGCGTTACTGCCAAGCGGTTTAAGGACAGGGTTCAGGCATCACAGGATACCTATGCGGAAAGGGTAAGCGAAACGACCCTCGCCTTTACCGGCATAAAGAGCCTGGAATCAGGCCCGGCAAGGATTGTGATATTCTGGCTGACCGGCGACCCCAAGGCGCGCGGGTTAATCAGGCCTGCCGACCGGATTATGGCGCCGAGCGAGCCTTTCAGCGTTACCACGCCGGAGAAAAGGAACCTTTTAAGGCAGGCGCTTTCCACCCGCTTAATCCAGAGCGGGATGCGGATTGTCCATTCGGCTCTGTCTGGCTCCATCATCACGGAGATGAATAATGTGGGCAATTCGGTAGTCCAGGGATATCTTGACCCATCTTTAGGGCTGGAGTCCTTTACTCCGGGCGGGGCGAGCCATCTTGACTTTATCAAGGAGAATGGGCAGTTGTTCCTTTCTGTTAAGGTTAGTCAGGTGTAAACCAGTAGCGAGTAGCGAGACGGCCCCCCGACATCCGTCGGGGGACGCCTGATAAATGTTAAACGGGTAGAGGCGGGTTGATAAGAGAGGGCGGGGTTTATCCCGCCCTCTTTCTTTATAGGATTTGGACCAAATATATGCCATCTTTCACTTGACAAATAAGCGTTATTTTGAGATTATACGCAATAATTTTAACACTAAAACACGAAACTGGAATATGAAACACGGAAGAATTATTTCGTGCCCCATTCTGGGACTCCCTATTACGGTACGCCCCACGTGCGGGGCTGACCGCCGAGGGGTCGGGTGTCCCCGAAGCAAAGCGGAGTGGGGCTTTCGTGATAGCTTCTGTGTTTTCGTGTAGAAGCCCTATGAAATATAATATGCTTAAATGGTTTTGGGTCTGCTTTTTCCTGGTTGCCTTAGCCCTGCCTTTTTCCCGGGCGGAGGAAAAGGATGAGGGTAAAATAATCAGGAAAGTGGAAGTCATCGGCCTGGAGCGCCATGCCCAATCCGAAATCGCCACCCATATCCAGTCCGCGGAAAACGCCCCCTTTTCCTATAAGACCTTCCAGGAAGATATCCAGCGCCTGAATGACACCGGCATCTTCAGTTCCATCAACTGGGAAATCATGCCCATGGATGACGGCGTAAAGATTATCATCTACGTCAAGGAAAACGAAATAGTCGAGAATATTTATTACGACGGCTTTGCCCACGTGAACGTCAAAACACTGGTGAATGATTTAAAGCTTAAGACAGACGGCCCTTTCAACGAGTATTATCTCCTGAGCGATAAGAAGCTCCTGGAAGAGGAATACCGGAAGAAAGGCTACCATTTCGCCGAGGTGACCGTTAAAAAATCCAAGGGCCTGCGCGGCGTCCTTATCATCTATTCCGTGCGCGAAGGGCCGGCCGTCCGGGTCAACCGGATAACCATCACCGGCAACAAGTCTTTCCCCAAAAGGCGCGTCCTGCTCATTTTCCCCAAGCACCCGATTATGGGCAAGATGCGGACCAAGGAAAGCCACTGGTATGGAAGCCATTATTTTGTGGAATCCGAGGTATTCGTCGACCTTTCGCTCATCGAGAATTTTTACCGCGACGAAGGCTGGCTGGATGCCGCCGCTTTTGTCGGCGATATGGTATTTACGGAAAAGAAGGACAGGGTGAATATCAATATTAATATCGTGGAAGGCGCCCGCTATTTTATCCGGAAAATAGACGTGGTCGGGAACGCGAGCATCCCGACCGGGGAGCTTTTAAAGGATTTGACGATGAAAGAAGGCTCGGCTTACCGGATGGAAGAGGTGGTCAGGGCAATCAAGGTGATGCGCCGCCGTTACGGGAAGCTGGGGATGATAGATTGCATGATAGAGCCGCGCATGCATTACCCGCAGGAAGGCACGCTGGATTTGACTTTCCATATTGACGAATGCGGCAAGAAATACCTGGGCAAACTTAATATTACCGGCAACCATAAAACCAAAGATAAGGTAATCCGCCGCGAGTTTACCATTCATCCGGGAGAGCTTTTGGATTATGAGAAGGTGGAAGCGAGCCTCGACCGGGTGGGCGCGACGATGTTTTTCCAGCAGGTAAAGCCGCCGGAGTTCGATGACGGTTACGGGGAAAACGTTAAAGACATGAACCTGGAAATAGAAGAGGGCCCCACGGGCAGCCTCAATATCGGCGGCGGTTTCAGCTCGAACAGCGGCTTCGGCGGGATGCTTTCCATTACGCAGAATAATTTCGATATTGCCCGGACGCCGGAAAGTGTCGGCCAGTTTTTCACGGGCGGCTCGTTTGCCGGGGGCGGTCAGCGGTTTGCGATTACCCTGCGCCCGGGAGTGAAGCTGACCCAATTCAGCATACAGTTTGTGGAACCGTACTTATTCGATAAGCCCCTGATGCTGGGCGCTAACTATTCGATATGGGACCGCAACTGGATAGATTATTCCGAAACGCGCTCGACGACCGGGCTGTCGCTCGACCGGCGCTTTAAAGGCGGGCTGATAATCGGGTGCGACATGAATTTCCAGTATATCGATATTTCCCAGGTGGATGACGATGCCTCTTCCATCATACAGGATTTGGAAGGGACGGACCGCGCGAATGCAATCATTCCTGCAATCACTTTTGACAGGCGTAATTTCCGGCTCCTGCCGACCAAGGGCTACCGCTTGCACCTGGAAAACTCTTTTACCGGCGGGTTTATGGGCGGTGATTTCGACTTCATGAAAACCGTCTTCCGGGCGGAAAGCTACTTCCCGATTATCGAGGAGCAGAATAAGCTTATCTGTAATATGATATTCAGGTTAGGGCGCGTTGTGAATACGTCCGATACGGAAGAAGTTCCGTTTTACGAAAAGTTCTATGCCGGCGGCACGGATACGGTCAGGGGTTTTGATTACCGGACCATCAGTCCCAAGGACCCCGGTGATAACGATTTATCGATTGGCGGGCTGGTTTATAACGTGGTAAACTTGGAGGTGACTTATCCTTTATACCGGGGTGATGAAACCACCAAGCCTTTTGAAATACCGCGCTTCGTGATGTTTGTCGATGCGGGCAATGTCGCCGATAAGATACAAGACCTGACCGCGGATACATACCGTGTTTCCTGGGGCTTTGGTTTCAGGATGTACCTGGGCGGTTCGGTCCCGATAAACCTTTTTGCCGGATTCCCCTTGAAGATGGAAGACGGCGACGATCGCGATACGATACAGTTTGATATCGGATTTATGTATTAATGATTAGTTAATGAAAATCCCAGCCAAACTGCGGTTGGGATAAGACGCTGTAACAGTCTTTGGCTACTTCGTATCCAAAGCCTTAACAGCCTCTAAGGAGGAGAATATGAAAAAGCTATTAGCAATGGCGTTGATAACCCTGGTGATAGTGGCAGCCGGTAAACTGACTTGGTTAAGCGGACAGGCAGCGGAAACCCCGCCGGTTCCGCCCGTGCCGCCGGTTCCCGCGCCAGCCCCGGCCGGGATTAAAATCGGGGTGGTTAATATTTTCGATGTGTTCAGCAAGTTCAAAAAACGCGATGCTTACCAGAAAGAACTAAGCAAGGAAGAAGCCGAAGAATACAGGAGCTGGAAAAAGGATTACGATGATGTCATAATGGAAAACCAGAAGTTGATGGAAGAAAACAACGACCCGAACAGCGATTTATGGGCGACCCTTTCCAGCCGCATAGAAACGCTCAGGATGCAGAAGGAACAGCGCATTAAGTTGTGGCGTAAACGGATGAACAAGAAAATCAATACCCAGATGGCGCAGCTTTATAATGAAGTCCGTGAAACCATAGATGCTTACGGCAAGGAAAAAGGTTTTGCGCTGATACTTAAAACAGAACCGGACCGCATCGTGAATTCCAATAACCAGGATGAAGACGCCCAGATGGGGATTAATTTCCGGACGGTTCTTTTCAGCCAGGGCGCCGTTGATATTACCGCCGATATCATTAAGAAACTTAACGGAGAATGATTTGTGCAGGTTAATGTTTCGCAATTAGCCCGTTTGGTTAACGGGAAGGTTTCCGGGAACGGGAATGCGGCGATAAGCGGGTTTGCCGGCATAAACGAAGCGCGCAAGGGCGATGTCACTTTTATCGCCAACGATAAATATATCGGATGCCTTAAAGCGACGAGGGCTTCGGCCGTGGTCGTTTCCGCCAAGCTTAAAGCCAAGACGAATATTCCTTTAATCCGCACGAAGAACCCGGATTTTGCATTTATTAAGATTGCGGAATATTTTAGTTTAAACCGGGCGGCCTTTAAGCCCGGCATCCACCGGACGGTGATTGTCGGGGCGAATGCCCGGATAAGCCCTTCGGCGGCCGTGCAGGCGTATGTCACAATCGGGGAAGGAACGAGAATCGGCAGCCGGACAGAAATATATCCGAATGTTTATATCGGCAAAAACGTAACCATCGGGGATAATTGCCTGGTTTACGCGAACGTATCCATACGGGAAGGAACCGTCATCGGCAACAATGTGATTATCCATAGCGGGACGGTCATCGGTTCGGACGGATTCGGTTACGCGCAAATCGGTCGGAGACGCTATAAAATTCCGCAGACGGGAATCGTGGTGATAGAAGACGACGTGGAAATCGGGGCGAATGTCACCATTGACCGGGCGCGGTTTGATAAAACAGTTATCGGGAAAGGAACCAAGATTGATAACCTGGTGCATATCGCACATAATGTGGTTATCGGAGAGGATTCCGTCTTGGTCGCCCAGGTGGGGATTTCCGGCAGTGCCCGCTTGGGAAAGAACGTTACCATGGCGGGTCAGTCGGCAACGGTCGGCCATATTTCCATCGGGGATAATGTGATGGTTGCCGGGCGGTCGGTGGTGACCAAGAATATTCCTTCGGGGGCGGTTATTTCCGGCTTCCCTGCGCAATTGCACAAGAAGCAATTGAAGCAGGAGGCGTTAATCAGAAGACTGCCCGAATTATATAAGTCCTTGAAAAACAGGAAGTAATTTAGTTTATATGATGCAGTCAACAATCGGAAAAGCGGTTTCGTTCGAAGGAGTGGGCGTATTTTCCGGGAACAAGGTCAAGATAACCCTTGCGCCGGCCGCTCCGGATACGGGCGTTGTTTTTATCCGAAGCGACCTGAAAGACAGCCCGCGCATCCCGGCGACGGTTGATTTTGCCCAGACCAGATATCGCCATACCTGCCTGGTAAACAATGACGCATCGGTTGAGACGGTCGAGCATTTACTTGCATCCTTGCACGGATTCGGGATTGATAATTTGGAAATAACCATAGACGCGCCTGAATTGCCGGTGGGCGACGGCAGTGCGAATGAATTCATTAAGCTCCTTCAATCGGCGGGTAAGGTCATGCAGGATTCTGCCAGGAAGGAATTTGCCCTTAAAGCGCCCGTGGCGATAGAAAAGAACGGGGTTTCTTTGGTGGCACTGCCTTCGGATGATAAGCTGACCGTTGATTATACTTTAAAATACGATGCGCCGATAATCGGGACGCAGAACATGAGGGTTTCTGTCAACCAGGACGAGTTCTTGAGGGAAATCGCGCCGGCAAGGACTTTTTGCCTGGCGGAAGAAATAGAACAGTTTAACAAAATGGGGCTGGGCAAGGGCGGCTCATATAAAAATACGTTGGTGGTGGATAAAGACAAGGTCGTGGATAACGAACTGCGTTTCCCCAACGAGTTTGTTCGCCATAAGATACTTGATTTAATCGGCGATTTATTTTTACTGAATGTTTCCCTTAAAGCGCACATCATTGCTTTGAAGACCGGGCATGAGGATAATCTTAACCTGGTAAAGGCGCTGCACGGCGTGATAAATTCAATCCAGCCCGCGTATCCGGCGAAAAGGGAAACGCTTTTGGACGTAAGGGAAATACAAAATATCTTGCCGCACCGCTATCCTTTTTTATTGATAGACAAAGTAATCAAGATGGAAGGATATTCGCGGGTGGTTGGCTTGAAGAACGCGACGGCAAACGAGCATTTTTTCCAGGGGCATTTCCCGGGGCAGCCGGTAATGCCGGCGGTTTTGCAGTTGGAGGCGATGGCGCAGCTTGCCGGGGTGCTTTTATTGCGCCGGGCGGGAAATGAGAAGAAACTCGGGATTCTGATGGCGATAGATGGCGCAAAACTGAGGAAATCGGTCGTTCCGGGTGACCAGCTGTTTATCGAGGCTGAAACTATCCGTTATAAGACAAGAACGGCGGAAGTCCACGGGAAAATATTGGTTGATGGCGAGCTCGTTTCCGAGGCTGATTTTAAGTTTATGCTGGTAGATAAGGAAAACTAAAGTATGGCTAATATTCATTCTACCGCGGTTGTTTCTCCCAAGGCGCAACTGGATCCGGATGTGGAAATAGGCGCTTATGCCTTTATCGGGGACGATGTTATTATCGGAGCGGGTACGAAAATATGGAATCACGTAACCATTACCGGCCACACCACGATAGGCAAAAATAACAAGATTCTTCCTTACGCGGCAATCGGGCTGGCGCCGCAGGATTTGACTTATAAAGACGAGCCGACTCAGGTTATTATCGGGGACAACAATACCATCAGGGAATTCGTCACGGTTAATCTGGGGGCGGTAAAGGGGGAAAGCAAAACGGTTATCGGTAATAATAATCTTATCATGGCGTACAGTCATATCGCGCATGATTGCATTTTGGAAGACAATATCGTGATGGCCAATTCCGTCCAGCTGGCCGGGCATGTCAAGGTGGAGAAATGCGTTTCTTTCAGCGGGCTGGCCGGGGTGCATCATTTTACCACCATCGGGGAATATTCATTCGTCGGCGGGGTCAGCCGGATTGTGCAGGATGTCCCGCCTTTTATGATGGTGCACGGAAATCCGGCAAGGGTCCGGGCGGTGAATATTATCGGGCTGGAGCGGCGCGGCTTTTCCGCGGAAGCCGTTAAGGCAATCAAGAGTGCTTACAAGCTTATCTGGCATTCCAAAAATACGCCGATGCAGGCGATAAGAATGCTGGAAAAGCAGAAGGATAACCTGCCGGAAGTTAATACTTTGATTCAATTCGTGAAGAGCGCGCAAAAAGGGGTGGAAGGAAGAGCCAAGGAGCTGCTTCGTAAAAAAGGTTTTTAAACACAGATATTTGTTTTCCGTATTTTGATTTAGCGCGATAAGGAGTTTTATGAATTGGAAAAACAAGAAAGTCTTGGTCACGGGCGCCGGAGGGTTTATCGGCAGCCACCTGGTTGAAGAGCTGGTTAAAATGGGTGCCGATGTCAGGTGCTTTATCCGTTATAATTCGCGCGGCGATTGGGGCCAGATAGAGTTTTTACCGGAAAGAATAAAAGACCACCTGGAAATTATCATGGGGGATTTGAAGGACAGCGATGCGGTCAGGAAAACCGCCAAGAAGTGTGATACGATTTTTCACCTGGGCGCGTTGATTGCCATTCCTTATTCATACATACATCCGCTGGATTTTGTACAGACCAATATAACAGGGACGGTAAATCTTTTGAACGCCGCGTTGGAAAATAAAGTGGAAAAGTTTATCCACACTTCAACCAGCGAAGTTTACGGGACGGCGCAATACGTGCCGATTGATGAAGCGCATCCTTTGCGGGGGCAATCCCCTTATTCGGCGAGCAAAATCGGCGCGGACAAGATGGCGGAAAGTTATTACCGGGCGTTTGGCTTAAAGGTGGCGGTTATCAGGCCGTTTAACGCCTACGGACCGAGACAGTCTGCCCGGGCGATTATCCCGACGATTATCACGCAAGCTTTGACAAAAGGTATGATTCACCTTGGTTCTTTATCCCCGAAAAGGGATTTTACTTATGTGGGCGATACGGTAAATGGTTTTATCAAGATTGCCGAATCGGAAAAATCCGTGGGTGAGGTGATTAATATCGGTTCAGGGAAGGAAATAAGCATCGGCGAACTGGCTGATTTGATAGCTAAATTAAGTGTCCGGAAGATAAAAGTGGTTTTCGATGATAAACGGATAAGACCGCCTAAAAGCGAGGTCGAAAGGCTTTTAGCGGATAATAATAAAGCGCATGATTTGATTAACTGGGAACCGACCGTTTCTTTGGAAGAGGGGTTAAAGAAAACAATAAGCTGGGTCAGGCAAAATATTAAGCGTTATAAATGTGATCTTTATAACGTGTAAGTAGGGACGTTTGATATGAAAAGAGCCGTAATTTTAGCCGGAGGAAAAGGCGCCAGGCTTGCGCCGTATTCCACCGTCCTTCCCAAGCCTTTGATGCCGATAGACAGCATGCCTATATTGGAAGTGGTTATCAGGCAACTTAAGTTTTACGGGTTTACCCAATTGACGATTGCCGTCGGGCATCTGGCCGAATTGATAGAATCATTTTTCGGAGACGGAAGAAAATGGGGTGTGAAGATCGATTATTCCAGGGAAGATAAGCCCCTGGGAACAGCCGGGCCTTTATCCTTGGTTAAGAATTTAAAGACGCCGTTTCTGGTGATGAACGGTGATTTGCTTACCACGCTAAGTTACAGGGATTTTATGAATTGCCATACCAAATCCAAGGCGATTGCCACACTAGGGGTTTTTCAGAGAGCGGTTAAGATAGATTTGGGGGTAATAAAAAGCGACAGCAAAAATATTATCAGGGAATATATAGAAAAGCCGTCCTTGGAATATGATGTCAGTTCTGGAATTTATGCCTTCAATCCGTCCGTCCTGAAGCACATCCCAAAAAACAGGCGATTGGATTTGCCGGATTTGGTTCGTAATCTGATCGCAAATAAAGAAACTGTGATGGCGTATAAATTCAAGGGGTATTGGCTGGATATCGGGCGCCATGATGATTACGCGCAGGCCGCGGAAGAATTCAGCAGGAACCGGCGCAAGTTTTTAAGACAATGAAAAAAGCTTTAATCACAGGGGTAAACGGATTCAGCGGCATTCATCTGGCGGAGTTTCTTCTGGGTCAAAAGGTAAGTGTTTGCGGGATAGATATCTCTCCGAAGATTTCCCATCACTATAAAATCAGGACGGATATTAAATACATAAAGCTTGATATCCTTGATGCGAAGGCGGTATCAAAGGTAATCCGGGATATAAAACCGGATTATATTTTTCACTTGGCTGGTTTATTAAAGGGTGATAACCTTGCCGAGTTTTTAAAGGTGAACGTCCAAGGCACGCAAAATATCCTTGAAGCGGCATATGTCGTAAAATCAAAAGTCCTTATCAGCGGCTCGGCCGCTGAATACGGAATAGTTTCAAGCAAAGAGCTGCCTATTAATGAAGAAACGCCGCCGCGGCCCATCGGTTTTTACGGCATCAGCAAGCTGGCGCAGACGATGCTGGGATACCAGTATTTTATAACCAGAGGAATGCCGGTTTGTTTAACCAGGGTGTTTAATATGACCGGGCCTGGGGAAAAGCAATCGATGTTTTGCTCTTCCGTCGCACAACAGATTAAGCGCATTGCGGAGCGCACAGCAAAGCCGGTTATTTATGTCGGCAATATTACCCCGAAACGAGATTTTATTGATGTTCGTGATGTGGTTCGCGCGTATTGGGCGATTATTAACAAGGGAAAAATAGGCAGGATATATAATATTTGTTCAGGGAAAGCATACGCGATGAAAGATATTATAAAAATGATGGGGAAAATCGCCCGCGTGAAAAAGCTGGTTATAAAACCTGATCCGCGAAAGGTTCGCGCGATAGATATCCCGGTCCACAAGGGCGATTATTCGGCGCTCCGTAAAGATACCGGATGGAAGCCGGCAATCAAGCTTGAACAGACATTAAAAGATATTTTACAATTCGTATAAGGAGTTGCTCTCCATGAAAGCGCTTTATCTGGTAGCGGCTCTCCCCACCGCAAATAACCCCCGCACCGGCGTTTTTGTCAGAGAGCAGATTGATTCGCTTAGGGTTAAAGGCGTTGAGATAGATACGCTGGTCGTTAACGACAGAAAAGAGGATAAATACGGCGCTTATTTGAAGGCAATTGTCAAACTAAACAAAAAGATAAGGCAAAACAGATACGACTTTATACATGCGCATTATGGCTCTCTTGGTTTGATTGCCTGTTGCCAAGCCAAGTTGCCCTTCGCGATAACTTTCTGGGGGGATGATGTTTTAGGTACCCCGGATAAAACAGGACGTTATAAAACAAGAACGAGTTTGCTGGTTGCCTTAAACAAGATTAATGCCAATAAAGCATTCATGGTTATTGTCCAGTCTGAAGAGATGAAAAAACGCCTGGGGAAACCTGACGCGTTTATCATTCCGTTCGGGGTTGATTTAAACCTGTTCAATCTTACTAATAAAGACGATGTTTGCGCAGCCTTAAAGATAAATTCCGGTAAGAAACGGATTTTGTTTGCCAACGATTCCTCTATTCCGGTAAAACAATTTAACTTGGCCAGGAAAGTATTTGATGTGGTAAAAGAAAAACGTCCCAATACAGATTTGGTTGTTACAAATAAATATCCGCGCGAGGCGATGCCTTTATACATGAACGCCTGCGACGCGCTGATTCTTACGTCTTTACACGAAGGCTCCCCGAATGTAATTAAGGAGGCGATGGCCTGTAACCTTCCGATAGTTTCGGTTGATGTAGGTGATGTCCGCGAGGTAATCAAGGATACGAAAAACTGTTTCATCACTTCACGAGATCCGAAAGAAATGGCGGAGCGAATTATACAGATTTTTGATTCGGGCGAACGCAGCGACGGTCGAGAACATATCGGTCATTTAGATATAAATAATATCGCCCAGCAAATTATAGAAGCATATAAAAAAGCATGCAAAAAGTCTTAATGGTTGTTCACTCGTATTACCCTTCGGACCCGCGCGTAAAACGCGAAGCGGTTGCGCTGCATGATAAAGGGTTTGAGGTTGATGTCGTTTGTTTGCGGGAGAATAACGAGCGGCGGTATGAAACCGTAAACGGAATAGGCGTTCACCGCCTGCCTGTTAAAAGGCATAGGGGAAGCGGTTTTTTTATCTATTTGACCGAGTATTTGACTTTTTTCTTCTTAGCCTTATTAAAAACCTCTTCACTATTTATCGAAAAGCGCTACAAAATAATCCAAATACATACCTTGCCGGATTTTCTGGTATTTTGTTCTTTGGTTCCAAAATTATTCGGAGCCAGAGTTATACTGGATATGCATGAGGTCATGCCGGAATTCTTTTCCTACCGTTATGGCATTCCGAAAGAACACCCGGCAAATCGTATTATTCAGCTATCCGAGAAGTTGTCAATCATGTTTGCCGACCATGTGATTACGGTAAGCGATACGCTCAAAGAAATACTGGTTTTGCGCGGCGTCCCCGCTCATAAAATAACGATAATAATGAATGTCGCGGATGAAAAACTATTTAAGCCGCGTGTAACGACACAGGTTAAGCAAAAAGTTTTTACATTGGCTTATCACGGATTGTTATCGGGTATATATGACCTTAACGTTGTTTTTACCGCTTTAAAAATACTTAGGGGGAAGATTCCAAATCTAAGGTTTATAGTTATCGGTAAAGGCCCGCAAGGCCCGGAATATAAAAATGCCGTTTGTAAGTTAGGTCTGGAATCTGTCGTATCTTTTGAAGGGCATATGCCTCAGGAGAAAGTTATTCCATTGCTTAATAATGTTGATATCGGAATTGTCCCGTTGGATAAAAGCGAGTTTACTCAGATTGCTTTTCCGACAAAAGTGGTTGAATACATTGCCATGGGAATACCGGTGATAACCGCTAACCGAAAAACCGTTAAACAATATTTTAATGATAATACAATTGCCTTTTATGAGGCGGGCGACCCGCAATCTCTGGCGGATAGAATTATTGAATTATACCGGCATCCGGAAAGATTGAATAATCTGGTAAAAACCGCTTCGGATTGTTATAAAGAAATAAGCTGGGATAAAATGAAGAATCGGTATTATCAACTGATGGATAATATTGTGGGAGGAACGAGATAATGTATTTGGTTACGGGCGGCGCCGGTTTTATCGGTTCGCATATTGCGGAAGCTCTTGTTAAGCAGGGCAAGAAGGTGCGGATTCTGGATAATTTCTCTAAAGGCCGCATGGAAAACCTCAAAGGAATTCTCGATAAAATACAGTTGATAAAGGGTGATATCCGCAGTAAACCCGATGTAAGGCATGCGGTTAAGGGCGTTAAATATATCTTCCATGAAGCCGCATTATGCTCTGTTCCTAAATCACTGGATAATCCTGGAGAGTTTAATGAAGTAAATGTTACCGGCACTTTAAATCTTCTTATGGCGGCACGTGAATACGATATTAAGCGGTTTGTCTTTGCTTCTTCAAGCTCAGTCTACGGCAATGATAAAACCTTTCCGAAAAAAGAATTCTTTTTCCCTCAGCCCATTTCCCCATATGCTGCCAATAAACTGACCGGAGAATATTATTGCCGTGTTTTCTGGGAATCTTACAGGTTGCCTACGGTTGTATTGCGTTATTTCAACGTTTTCGGCCCCAGGCAGAGGTTGGATGACCAGTATGCTGTGGTTATCCCAAAGTTCATTTCGTCATTGTTAAATAATCAAAAGCCTCCTGTTCATGGTGATGGCAGGCAATCCCGTGATTTTACTTATGTTGTTAATGTGGTTCGAGCCAATCTTATTGCTATAAAAGCCAGGCCGCATTCCTTTGGTAAGGTTTTTAATGTCGCTTGTAATAATGCGTACACCATATTAGATTTAATAAAGATTCTTAATAAGCTTATGGGAAAAAATATAAAACCGGCTTTTTTGCCTTCCCGTAAAGGGGATATTAAACACAGCTGGGCTGATATTTCGCTTGCCAATAAACATTTGGGTTATAAACCGCTGGTCGGATTTGAAGAAGGGTTAAAACAAACCATAGAATATTTCAAGTAACTACAACAGGAGATATATAATGATAACCATTGATGACTTCAGGAAAATAGAATTGAAAACCGGTAAAATAATATCCGTGGAAAACCACTCCAACGCCGATAAATTATATGTGCTGAAGGTTGATATCGGCGGGGAAATCAGGCAGATTGTCGCTGGATTAAAACCGTATTTAAAACCCGAGGAATTGCTTAATAAGAATGTCGCGGTTGTAGTGAACCTTCAGCCGGCAATACTGCGCGGAGTAGAAAGCCAGGGGATGGTGCTGGCGGCTTCGGCAGAAGGATTGGTTACAATTTTAACCCCTGATAAAGAAGTGCCTCCCGGCTCCCGGGTATCTTAATAAGGTTTCTTGGTTAAGCCGGTAACGCATCTCAGGTCTTTTATATTCCGCCGTGCTTTTGCCGGATTACCGTAAGCAACCGCCCGCGCCGGAATATCCTTTGTCACGACCGAGCCCGCCCCGATTAAAGCGTATTCGCCTATTTTCACGAATGGCAGTATGGTCGAACCCGCCCCGATTTGCGCGCCTTTTCCGATGGTCGGCCCTTTCATGCATTCCCTGGAAAACTTGCATCCCGGATGCATATCATTGGCGATGGTCACTCCGGGCGCCATAAACGCGCCGTCCCCGATACTGGTAAACTGCGCCACGTAACAATTGGAATGGATTTTGACGTCATTCCCGATTTTGCAACCGTAATCAATCACCGAATTATTCCATATCTTAAAATCGTTCCCGATAGAGTTTTCTTCCCTGATGATGACGTTATGTCCGGTCTCCAGGTTATCGCCTATTTTCGAGCCCAGATATACGATGCTCCCGCGCCTGACCTTGGCGTTTTTCCCGATAACCAGCGAACTATCCGCAATCTTCCTTTGCGGTTGGTAGCCGACTTCGGTATTCTTTTCGAATTTATATCCTCTACCTAACAAAATCTTTTTTCTTATCATTTGAGAATCCAATCAAAAGATTGTCCCCTTCTTTTTTATAATCCAAATCCGAATAAATATAAGTCCCGTTTTCCGGTTTAACCAGAGCTCTTTTAAGGTTGTCGGCAGAGGTTATGATGACCTTTCCGTCCACCTGTTCGAGGTACATTATCGCTGCTTTCACTTTCGGTCCCATGCTTCCGCTCCCGAAATGCCCTTCCTTTAAATATGCCTTTGCTTCGGTTAAAGACATCTTGTCAATCGCTTTCTGGTTTGGTTTTCCGTAATTTAGATATACTTTCGGAATCGTGGTTAATATTAAAAGCGTTTGCGCCTTCATCTCGCTTGCCAGTATTGCCGAGGCAACATCTTTGTCAATTACCGCTTCGATGCCTTCATAATCATTATCCGCTTTTTTCCAGATGGGGATTCCGCCGCCGCCTAAGGCAATGACCACGTGCCCGTCCACGGCGAGGTCGTGTATCATCGGGCGCTGGATTATCTTTACCGGCATCGGGGATGCCACCACACGGCGGTATCCGCGGCCGCTGTCTTCTTTCATCTGCCACTTGCGCTCTTTTTCCAGGATGCCCGCTTTTTCCTTGTCAAAGAAGGGGCCGATTGGCTTGGTTGGATTCTTAAATGCCGGGTCGTCTTTATTGACCACCACCTGCGTAATCATCGTGACGACATAGCGTTTTATTTTATGCCGCCTCAGTTCATTAAGTATTGCCTGCTGCAAAATATAGCCGATGCTCCCTTCGGACTTGGCGACGCAGACATCTATGGGCATTGACGGAACCTGCTCACTGGCGGATTCATTTTGTATTAGGATATTGCCAACCTGCGGGCCGTTGCCGTGCGTGATAACCAGGTCGTAATCTGCCTTAAGTAAAGGAAATAGCTCCTTGGCAGTGCGCGCGGCGTTGGCTTCCTGCTCGCTGATAGTCCCTTTTTCCTTCTCGGTCAGGAGCGCATTCCCGCCCAATGCTAATACCAATAGCGGTCTTGTTTTGTTCATAGTTTTTATTAAGGATACCGGGTAAATGTTAAAACTGAATTATAGTAACTTTTGCCTTTGGGTCAATCAAAATAAGATTTAATCAATTCTGCCACTAAGACACAAAGGCACAAATAGGAAAAACTAATAATTTAATTCTTAGTGTCTTGGTGCCTTCGTGGCTAATTTTTGGAATAATGCGAATTGAAGACCTGCTTGGTTAATAAACATCTCCAGCCCGCTTATGATGCGGCATACTTTTGCCCGCGCCTGGCGCAGCAATTTAGTTTCAGGCGGACGGTATATTGTATCCATAACCGCTAATCCTTTATGCAGGAGCTTTGCCGGGATTGGAGCGGCGTTTGGTTTCGGCATCATCCCGACAGGCGTGGCATTGATTAAAATATCAGTTTGCTTCATTGTTTCTTTTATCTTATGCCATTGAATAGCCTTGCATCCCAAGTCACGGGCCGCTTTTACGGCTTTGTCATAATGGCGATTGGCAATGGTAACCCTTGCTCCGTTATTTATAAGTTCATGGGCGATTGCCCGCCCCGCCCCGCCCGCTCCGAGGATTAAAATCTGCTTATCTTGCACTGAGCCTGTCGAAGCGCCTAAAGCCAGAATTGCGCCCCTGCCGTCCGTATTCGTACAGATAAAACCGCCTTTCTTGTCGCGGTAAATAGTGTTAACTACGGAATTCCTTATCACTTTCTCTTTGAATGGCATCGTCACGCTAAGCGCGCGGATATCCAGCGCACGCATCAGTTCAGGCAGAACCTTTATATTATGTATAAGGAACGGCAGATAAACCGCATTCATTTTGTATCTCTTGAATAATCCGTTGAATAATACCGGGCTTAGGGAATACTTTACGGGATTACCGATTAGGCCGAAAACACGTGTTTTATTGTTTATCTTATCTGCCTGGTAATTATATTTCATCTCGTGGTAATCCAGTTGCCCCTCTGCGGTCCCTTCGGCGTTGTTAAGCGAGGCGTAAGACATCCATCCCCCGAACCGGCGGTAGAGCACACGGCTTGATAATCCTGCCTCTCCCATACAAAAGGCTGTGGTTGGTATAGTATCTTTGGTGTGTTTCAGTAAATTGAATATTTTAAGGTTATCCAATATATCATTAGCATAAGTGACTATCTTAATAACATCCGACCTGGTTTCAGCCATTTGCTTATGGAGCCGTTTAAGGAAAGCCAACGAGGGCGTTTCCTTGAAATCATGGTAAGAAGCGATTATCTTAGGCAGTCCTCGCTTGATATGGGGCATGTCTTCAAACGCTACATCCACATAGTCAAAGCGTCCGGAATCAATGGCGGATTGGAGGAGGCGGATATTGTTCTTGGAGCGGCAAGTGAATATTAACCTGGTCCGGCCGGTTTTGGGAATGCGCTTTATATCGAAATCAGGAATCCCATCCGCGCGGAGCTCGATAAAATCCGGCTTTTCCTTGAGAGCCAGTTGGAGTTTCTCCATCAGGCCACTGAACGATGTCGCTTTAATCGATATACACAACATAATAAATCTTTTAAATCAGCCACAGAGGCTCAGAGAACACGGAGACCAAACATTTTATTTACAATTTCCTCTGTGCCCTCTGTGCCTCCGTGGCTAATTTGCCACCATAATTACCTTGCTAAAACCGAAATTTATGTTATAATAATACTCTTATAAGTTAAAGTAAATATAAAAGAAAGGATAGTTATGGCAGAAAAGAAAGAGGCTTGCGGATGCCAAGGAACCTGCGGCGGACTGATGACCAAGGTGGAAGCAGCGTTAAATAAAATCCGTCCGATGTTAGCTGCGGACGGCGGTAACGTGGACCTTGTTTCCGTGGATGCGGCGAGCGGCGTGGTAAAGGTAAAGCTGGTCGGCGCCTGCGGATGCTGCCCGATGAGCCAGATGACCCTGAAAAACGGGATTGAACAGGCATTGAAAAAAGCCATTCCGGAAATCAAGAAAGTCGAATCGGTTTAAGCCGCATTTCCTATCCAATAGAAGATAAGGCGTCCCGACGATTGCGTCGGGACGCCTTTTTTATTCCACCCGTCTTCGTATATTTCAGGGCTGTCATACTTAATTCCATTGTCTTTTTTTCCGCAAGGGGTGGATAAATTTCTGGGGGCTGTAGTACGCCTAACTCCATATTTACAAGGGTGTTATGAACTCTGCAGGCTGTATCTCCTTGTTTTATAAGAAATTGGGGCGATTTTCCACCTCTCTGACCACTACCCCCCCATCCCCACCCTCCCTATGGGGTATTTCTACGGTAGGGAGGGGCGGTCTGTATGGTGGGGATGGTTATTCCGGACGGCAGGGTAGGATGTTCTGTAGGACGGGGTAGAATATTCTGTACGGTTGGGAGGGGTGTTCTGCACGGACGGGTAGTGCCCTCCGTACGGACGGGATGGTTATTCCGCAGGGTGGGGAGCAGTGTTCCGTACGGCAGGGAGTAATCCTCTATTGGGTGGGGATGGATGGTTTATACGGTATGGATATACCCTTCATACGGCAGGTAGGGAGCCTTTGTAGGGAGGGGCGGGGGTTTTAAAAAGTTATAAATAGTCGATTAAACGGCATGATAGCTAATGTTTCGCTCTACTTCTTTTCCGTTCCTCCATTGGGATTTGCCTCGCTTGCTTTCTTTGGAATAGGCGGACCGGTTTTGATACTCTCAAAGAAAAACTCGTCTTCATTTCCATTAGCGGGTTTTATTATTAAAGTTCCATATATGTAGTTGGAACCAGAGGCACGGCCGCGCCAAGTTGACGTGTCACCATTTTTGTTCTTCTGAACGGCTTCCCATTTAGTTTCATTACGATATTTTACATTTGAATAATCTGTCGGAGCGTATCCTTGGGATGCAAACACCTTGGAACTCATCTTAGTTTCTGTAAATGTTAGCTGGTCTTTATATGAATTTTCTGTCGTCCAATGGTGAGCCGCAACACAAACTTTAATTACCCAAACACCATCCGGATATGATTCCCGGACAGGAGGAGTAATCTTTCTCCATTTGTTTTCATTATAGCTCCCACATTCCCACTCAGTCGCCAAAGAATATTCATCAGGCCATCGTGTTACAGGTTTTCCCCCTGTATCTTTTCTCCAAAAACCCAGATGATAACTCCCTATAAATGTCATCTTCCCGTCTTTTCCATAGTCAGCAGGGAAGGCGCAGAATCCGAACTTGTTTAGATTTGTGTAATCTTTACCGTCGTTATCGTAATCCTGCCTGTAAGGAACCCCATTTTCATCCAGAGTTATGGCCATATAATAGTAACCTTGTTTTGGAATCGGTTTCTCTGGCGGCACCCATGAATATGCTTCTCTGAGCGGTGCAAAATCAGCCTGCGCTAATTCGATATCAATATATCCATTCCTTATCGCATAATATCCTGCTACATCCGCCGTCCAAAAGTCTAATTGACCGGTACCGCTACTCGACGTACATCTAAAAGGTAAAACACTAGAAATAAACGCTTGGAATTGTTTCAGCACCGCGGCTTCGTTTCTCTCCAAAGCGGTTGGTGTAAATAACAAGATTACAATTAGCGTAGTTATAATCAATAAAGACAACAGAACCCAAAGCCGTTTTCTCCTCGGCTTAGCCGAAGTCTGTTCTGCTTGTGTATTTTTTTCTGGCAGTTCAGATACCATATTAAACTTGCTTCTTATTCCTCGCTTATTTCGGTAAGGATGCCGTTGGTGAAAACCACCTTAGTCGTTTGATAGGGGCTCCTTTGATAGGTCCATTCCTCGGTCGAGCCGTATTTGCTTAAGTCCGTCTTGGTGCTTACCGGCACGCCCCACGCCATCTTTACCTCAACCGGTTTCATGGTGAGAACCAGTTTTTCATTGATGATGTTTTCCACCTTCTCGTCAATATTGCGCCGGTATATCGGGTCGCGTTCGGCAAAGAGCACCCATTCCCTGACCGTTTCCCAGATATTGTCCGAAGGGCTGTATTTGCGGCGTTCGATTACTTTTTCGCCTTTGATAAAAACGATATTATCAATATAGTTATTAACATAGAGCCAGATTTCGTATTTGGTGTACCGGATTTTCATGGTCTCCTTAGGCCTTTCCCAGCCTTTCATAATCCGGAGCTCTTCGGTCAGCATTCCGGGACGGATTTCCTGGCAGCCGATGGCAAAGAGTAAATAAGTTGATAAGAGGATAAGAAAGAAATATTTCATAAAATATAAATCTTTAGTAAGCGGATTAAGCCGATTCAGCCCCACTCTTCCCGCTTCGCGGGATTCGGGGACGCCCGATTAACAATTATTACTTGAATGGGCGCAGATTTTTCTATATCTATTATCAGTTCAATCCATTTACTTTACTGATTCTATCATTCCCCCAGTAAAAGGCAACAAATTTTAATAGACAATCGATCCGAATAAAAGTAAAATGACTTCTCTATGATAAAACGCCATAAAACAAGAGCAGTCTGGATTGGCAAGGTCAAAGTCGGCGGCGGCGTCCCGGTCTCCGTCCAGTCCATGACCAAGACCAAAACCGAGGATATAAAATCCACGGTCCGCCAAATCCGCGAACTCGAGGATTTGGGATGCCAGATTATACGCCTGGCAATCCCGCGGATGAGCTCGGCGCAGGCGATTTCCAAGATAAAGAAACAAATTCATATACCGATAGAGGCGGATATACATTTTAATCCGGAACTGGCTTTGGAAGTAATAAAGCAGGGGGTGAATTCCGTCCGCCTGAATCCGGGAAATACCACAAACAAAGATGCGATAAGGGAAGTGGTGGCTCAAGCCAAGAAGCGGGAAATACCGATTCGGGTAGGGCTTAATTCCGGTTCGGTGTGGGGTTATAAGGGTAAAACGGGTAACACGATGGAGCAAAAACTGGTAGCCTGCGCGATAGAATTCAGCCGGTTCCTGGAATCGCTCAAGTTCCGTGATATCATGGTATCATTAAAGGCGTCCGATGTCGTTTCCACGATTAACGCCTATAGATTAATCGCCCAGAAAACTGATTATCCCTTACATCTTGGCGTGACCGCGGCCGGGCCGTTAAACAGTTCGATAATAAAATCCGCAATCGGAATCGGCTCGCTCCTGGCGGACGGCATCGGAGATACGATAAGGGTTTCGATAACCGGCACGCCGCATGACGAGGTGCGCATTGGCCATGAGATTTTGGAATCGCTCGGGTTAGCCAAAAGGCGTAAACCGGAAATAATCGCCTGCCCGACCTGCGGCAGATGCGAGATTGATATTGTGAAAATTGTGAAGCAAGTGGAATCACTAATCAAAAATCCGAAATCCGAAATCCGAAATCCGAAATTAAAGATTGCGATAATGGGATGTGTGGTAAACGGTCCGGGCGAGGCCAGGGAGGCGGATATCGGAATCGCCGGAGGAAAGGATTTCGCTTTCCTCTTCAAGCATGGCAAGAGAATACGCAAAGTCCCAAGCGGAAAAATCGTCCCGGAATTTATAAAAGAAATAAAGAAATTATAACTCTTAAACTTTTAAACCCTTGAACTTTTAAACCAAGGAGCTTATGTCCCAGCGCAGAATTACTGCCATACTAATTGTCATCTTCCTGCTTTTCGGCTTACTGGAGGTGAAATTGTTTTCTCTCCAAATACTTAACGGTTCGTATTACAAGGTGGAAGCGCAGAAACGGAGCATGCGGATAGAATTGATTCCGGCATTACGCGGAAAGATTCTTGACCGTAATGGCAAAATATTAGCAGAGGATAAAACCGCTTTTGATATGTATATTGTCCCGGCGCAGATTAATAAGAAGCCGGATACGATTCCGGCGTTGGCAAAAGTGCTGGGGGTGAAGAAAGAGGATGTAGAAAAGAAGTTCAAAGATATCATAAACCAGATTAACCGTAAGGCGGAAGGCAAAACCGAACGCGAAGCCAAGAAAATCATCACGCGAGAGATGCGCGGTTCTTATAAAATCTGGGTGAATGTCAGCCTGGATACGGTGGTGGAGATAGAAGCCAATCCAACGCGCTATCCGGGAGTCTTTGTCGAGGAAAAAGTCAAGCGAGCTTATCTTTATGACGACCTGGCATGCCATATCATCGGCTATATGGGGCAGATTTCCTCAGAAGAGTACCAGTATCTGAAGAAAAAGGATTATTTCGTCCAGCACATGAACCCGATGGTGGATGATACCACCTGCCAGATACTGGAGGATAAGGGCGAGTTTATTGCCAAGCAGTTCGGCAGGTTCGGAGTGGAGAAAAGCTTTCAGGAAGAGCTTACCGGTGTAGACGGCGTGCGCACGGTGGAGATGGATTTTATCAACCGGGTGGAAAAAGAACTCAGCCGTTTCCCTCCGACCGATGGGAAGGATATTTACCTGACGATAGATGCAGGCTTGCAGAAACAGATAGAAACGCTTCTTAAGGATAAAGTGGGCAATACCAAAGCCGGCTCAGTTATCGTGATGGACGTTACCAACGGAGAAATCCTGGCAATGGCGAGTGCGCCCGGATTTAATCCGAATCTTTTGCAGAGCCCGGTTTCCAAGGAAACAGTCGATTATATTTTCCACCATCCCAAACAGCCGCTTTTTAACCGGGTGATTGCCGGGCAATACGCGCCGGGCTCGCTTTTTAAGATTGTCACGGCGACGGCTGGGTTGCAGGAAAACAAGATAAGCAGTTCCACTTATTTTAATTGTGACGGGTATTATTCGAGAAGCTCCAAACACTTCAAGTGCTGGATAGCCGAGCATAACCGTGAGCACGGTTCTATGAATGTGGTAAGCGGGCTCCAGCATTCCTGCAACGTGTTTTTCTTTAATACGGGCAGGGTTACCGGAGAGGAAAACATCCTCGGCTGGGCGGCCCGTTACGGCTACGGCAAGAAGAGCGGCATTGACCTTAAAGGCGAGGTGGAAGGATTGCTCCCTTCTCCGGAACAAAAACTGCATCGATATAAGCAAAAATGGGCCGTAGCCGATACACTTAATATATCCATTGGACAGGGTGATTTAATGGTAACGCCGATACAGGTCGTGCGGATGATGGCGGCGGTTGCCAACGATGGGCTTCTTTTGACTCCGCGTATCATAAAGAATGATGTTAAATCGTTATTCCTATCCGAGCCATCCGGCGAAATAACCCAGCAGAGGGGGGAAGAGCTTAATATTTCAAACGAAGCGCTTTCTTTGATAAGGCGGGGTTTATATGAAGTGGTCCATTCACCAGGCGGAACGGCAAACGGCCTGGGATTGAATGCGTTTCCGGTTGCCGGAAAGACAAGCACCGCGGAAACAGGGACCGCGACGATAGAGCGTTTGCCGCACGCCTGGTTTACCGGTTTTGCGCCCTACGACCCTTCAGATTCCTCAGGACGAACCGGCAAGCCGCGCTTTGCCTTTGTGGTAATGATTGAACAGGGCGGAAAAGGAAGCGCGACCTCGGTGCCCATTACCGCCGGTTTTATGGAGACCGCTTTGAACGTTGTCGGAGTGGAAACTTCCTCCGAAAAAGAGAAGGATGAGGAATAGAATACTAGATAACCGGGGGATCCCGACCGAAGTCGGGATAATCTGGTATTCTGATTCTCTGATGTTCTGATATACTGTAAAACATATGCCGCGCAGTTTAAATTCAGTCGTAATCATCCCGATGCTTCTACTTACATTAATAGGCATCATCGCCATCTGGAGCGCCGCGCCGGATGTTTCTGATAAGTTAACCGGCCTGTCCAGAATATTTGCCAATCAGGCGGTTAAGCAGATTGCTTTTACGCTCGTTGCGCTTCTAGCTTTCGGGATAATACTTCTGGTCAACTATTATAAACTGAAGGATTATACTTATGCGTTATACATCGGACTTTTGGTTTTGATTTTATTGCTGATAGCCTGGGGCCGGGTATCGCACGGAGCCCGTCGCTGGTTCCAGCTGGGGCCTTTTGCTTTGCAGCCATCAGAATTTATGAAAATCGTGCTGGTTCTTATGCTTGCCCGGATAATGATGCATAAGCGCAATGTCGAACGCTTCAGGGATTTATTTGTCCCTTTGATTGTTACGCTCATTCCTTTCGGACTGGTTTTTCTCCAGCCCAGTTTAGGGACGGCCCTTTTGTTTCTGCCTACATTTGTCGTGATGGTTTTTGTTTCAGGAACGCCTGCCAGGAATATTATTATTATGTTTGTCGTTATCGCAATTATTGCCCCGATAGGGTATTTCTTTGTGCTTAAGGATTACCAGCGTTACCGTTTGCTCGGATTTCTTACCCCATCAACGATACCTTCGAGCGAAGGTTTCCAGTTGATTCAATCCAAAGTGGCAGTTGGCTCGGGAAGCATCATCGGGCGCGGATGGGGAGAAGGTGATTCTTCCGGTTCACTCTTCGTTCCGGAACGGCATAATGATTTTATCTTTACCACCATAAGCGAGGAATGGGGCTTCGTCGGGAGCTCGCTGGTGATTGTTTTATACCTGATAATGTATCTGGGGGCGGTTTTTATCGCTTATAATACCAGGGAGCCTTTCGGGCGGCTTGCTATACTCGGTTTGGTCACCTATTTAACGGCGCAGACTTTTATCAATATCGGAATGACGATAGGGTTTGCGCCGATTACGGGCTTGCCCATGCCTTTCGTCAGTTACGGAGGTTCTTCGCTTCTTTCTTCTTATATTGCCATGGGATTGATTGTCAATATCGGGGTGAACCAGCTTCCTTCATTTGCCTCAAGGGATTTTGAATAAAGCCGGGTTGGTTACTCGTATCTTAAAGCTTCTATAGGATTAAGCCGGGATGCCCTCCATGCCGGGAAAAAACCGAAGAATATCCCGACTGCTGCAGAGAAAACAAAAGCCAGGACAGCCGATTGCGCCGAAACCAGGACGGGCCAGCCGTTGGAATTAGCGATGATTTGCGCTGCAGTGCCGCCAAGGATTATCCCGAAAATGCCCCCAATTCCGGCCAGGACCATGGCTTCCACCAGGAATTGTAATAAGATATCCTTGCTGCGTGCGCCGACTGCCATGCGCAGCCCGATTTCGCGCGTCCGTTCCGTAACCGAGACGAGCATGATATTCATGATGCCGATTCCGCCGACAATCAGTGAAATAGAGGCGATTACCGCCAAAAGGAGTGTCATCAGGGTTGAAGTGCTGGTGATAGCCTCGGTTATTTCTGCCGTATCAACGATGCTGAAATCGTCGTCGGTTCCTTCTCCCAGTTTGTGGCGTTGCCGTAAAATGGATGTAATATCGGCTTTAGCAGGCTCGATTGTTTTTATCGAGGTGGCGCTGACCAGGAGCTGGTTGACGCTGTTAAAAGAACCTCTCTGTAGAAAGCGGCTGACCGATGACCAGGGGGCGATGATTACATCATCCTGGTCCTGCCCGAAAGCGGCGCTTCCTTTCTTTTCCATCAAGCCTATTATCCTGAAAGGCATATTTCTGATGCGGATTGTTTTTCCGACAGGCGATTCCGTATTGAATAATTCCTTGGCGACCGTCGCGCCGACAACGCATACTTTAGAAGCGGCTTTGACATCCGAATCGGTAAAAAAGGCGCCTTCTTTTACCTGCCAATTCCTTACTTCCAGATAACTCGGAGAGACGCCGCTCACGCTGACGCCCCAGTTTTTATCCTGATAAATTGCCTGGCCGCCTGCCCGGACCATGGGAGAGACCGCTTTGACGTAAGGGCATTCATTCATAATCGCATCGGCATCCTGCGCTGTCAGCGTGGAGCGGGTGCCGGCGCCGAAGTGGAATCCTCCGGAAGAGGCGCTGCCCGGAAATATCATCAGGATGTTATCGCCCATGCTGCTGATTTGTTCTTCTATCATCACGGTGGCTCCCTGGCCGACCGCCACCACTGCAATTACCGCGGCAATGCCGATGATGATGCCCAGCATGGTCAGGATAGAGCGGACTTTGTTCCTTATCAGCGCCCGCAGGGCGACTTTTAATGTAAGAAATAAGCTCATATTGTTAATTTGGGACGATTTGCCCGTCCCTTATATGTATCAGCCTTTTAGCGTATTTGGCAATATCGTGTTCGTGGGTAATAAGAATTATCGTGATGCCTTCCTTGTTAAACTGGTTAAAGACATCCATTATTTCTTCGCTTGATTTGGTATCGAGGTTTCCTGTCGGCTCGTCAGCCAGGATAATCGGCGGTTGGTTAATCAAGGCGCGGGCGATTGCCACCCTTTGCTGCTGCCCCCCGGAAAGCTGGCTGGGGTGATGGTATATTCTATCGCTGAGGCCTAAGCGCTTCAGCATATTTATGGCTTTCTCTTTTTTCTGTCGCCCGGAAAGGGCGTCACCATTTTCTCCCAGGCTGTAAAACAAAGGCAATTCCACATTTTCCAGGGCGGTGGTGCGCGGCAGGAGATTAAAGCTCTGGAAGACAAAGCCGATTTTCTTATTACGTATTTGAGCCAGGGCGTTGCGGTTTAAGCCGGTCACTTCTTTATCTTCCAGTAAATACTGCCCGTCGGTGGGCTGGTCCAGGAATCCGATAATATTCATAAGTGTGGTTTTCCCTGAACCGGAAGCGCCCATGACAGCGACGAATTCACCTTTATCAATATTAAGCGAAACGCCCCTTAAAGCGGGGATTTCTATCTCGCCAACCTTGTAAGTTTTAGTTATACGGTTAAGAGTAATAAGCATAATTTAACGCCTGCGCCCCGGACTGGGCATAAAAGGGTTGGTTTTTGTCGTTGTTTCCGTCGTGTCTGTAATTCCGGTGACGATTTCCATCCCGTCAGAGACCTCCCCTTTTATTATTTCCGTGAAAGAGCCGTCTGAAATACCGGTTATTATGGGGATGGATTTTAGGAGCTTTTTGTCTGTCAGGACCCAGAGCTTGCTTTTTTGCATTCCTGTTTTTGACATGGAACTTCTTCTGCCAGGGCCGTGGTCGCTTGAGAAGCCCGGCCTTTCGCGCCTCATGGAAGATCTTGTCCTTGAAGAATCCGTTCCAGATATGCTTGAAGGTCCCCGTTCTCCCGGAAGGGCCGGAAATTCAGCTTCAGCGGTTTTGGAGATTGAATCCGTTTCCGCAACAAGGCTTTCATCCGGAATAAAGCGCAGGGCGGAGTTGGGGACTTTGAATACATCCATGCGGCGTTCTACTTCAATGGTGAGGTTGGCGGTCATGCCAGGAAATAATTTTTCATCCGGGTTTTCGGCGCTGATAATAACCGTATAGGTTACCACGTTGGAAACCGATGTGGCGGAAAGCCTTACCTGGGTTACCACACCGAAAAACTCTATGTCCGGGTAAGCGTCTACGGTGAATTTTACCGGCTGCCTTTCTTTTATTTGCCCGATATCGGATTCGGGAATGTTTGCCTGTATTTGTATTTGTTTTAAATCCGTGGCGATAATGAAAATCATCTGGGCAGACGTGCTACCTACCACCATTTGTCCTTCATCCACATTGCGTGATATGACTATCCCGTCCACCGGGGATTTTATCGTTGTATATGCCAGGTCTACTTCCGAAGATTGCAAAGCTGATCTGCTTTGGTCGACCGAAGCCAGAGAGACTTTAAGCTGTGCGGAAATGGAATCGTAATTTGCAATCGCCGCGTCTAATTCAGATGTGGAAATCAAATCGCGCTCGGCGAGTTTTTTGGAGCGGGTAAGTTCGTTTTGCGCCTGCAATAAGCTGGCACGGACGCGTTCCACATCGGCTTCACTGCGGATTAAATTAGCTTTGCTTTGGGCGACCTTTGTTTCATAAACCGCCGGGTCTATCTGGGCGACGATTTGCCCTTCGGTTACCTTGGAATTATAATCGGCATATAGTTTGAGAATCGGGCCTGTTACCTGGGTGCCGACCTGGACCTGTTTTAAGGGTTTTACTTCGCCCGTAGCACCGACAGTTTGAATGACGTTCCCTTTTTCAACCGTGGCGGTTCGGAAGCTTGTCGAGCCGGCGTCTTTTCTGAAGAGTTTCAATCCTGCCCAGCTCAAGAAGGCGATTACAACGATGATAATAAGAAGCTTAAGTTTTTTCATGATCATTTTTCTCCTATGGTGCTTTTGATAAGTGCGATGGCTGTCTGGTAATCGAACTGGGCCTGGATTTTATCTACCTGTGCTTTGGTTAAAGAAACCTGGGCATCGGTTACTTCCACGGCGGACGCCTTGCCGATTTTGTAACGTTCGGTAATCAAGTTCAGTGTTTCCGCCGCCTGCTTGACCGTTAAATCCGCCAGGGTCAGGCGTTCTTGGGCGGATTCCAGTTGTGCTACCGCGCGGGTCAGGTCAAGGTAAATTTTCTGTTCCAAAGAAGCCTTTGCCGCCCTGGTGGATCTCAGATTTGCCACAGCCTGGTCGATTTGGCTGGTATTCTGGAATCCATTGAAGAGATTTAAACCCAAAGAGCTGCTTAATGACCAGTTCCAGACCAGGGGGAATTCGCTGCCGCTCCACCGGTAACTGCCGCTTAAGGAAAGCGAAGGAAATAGATTGGCGATTGCCTTGTCAACCGATGCCGAGGCCGCGCGCTCGCGGGATTGCTGGGCCAGAAATTCAGGCTGTTGTTCCTTGGCGGTTTTAAGAAGGCTCTCGAAAGAATAATCTTTCATCTCCGCTGGTTTTGATTCCTCAATCGTATATTCCGGGTCTTCGGCCAGGCCGAGCGTGTTATTAAGAACCGCCCGAGCTGTGCGCAAGTCATTGCGGCTGTTGACCAGGCTGATGCGCGCGTTGCTTAAATCCACTTCTGCCTTGGTGATATCGTATTTAATCTTTCCGCCGACCTCTACCTGGATTTTAGTTTGTTCCAGGTGTATTTCATACTGTTTTACGGTTTCCTCGGCCACTTTAAGCAATGCCTGTTGTTTTGATAAATCGTAATACGCCTGCTTGACGTTATAGGCAAGAGAATTTTCCGCTGCTTTCAATGATGATTCCGCGGTAAGCTTGTTTTCATAAGCCTGGCGGATATTGGCGGGTGTTTCGCCGAAATCATAAATCAACTGGCTCAAAGAAACGCCGGTTGAATAAGAAGAGTCCCCTAATGTATTATCAGCCGTCTTGGTTGATGTGTTTGAAGTGGATTTAGAAACGCTGGCGTTTGCGCTGACCGTGGGAAGGTATCCGGCAATCGCGTCACCGTATTGTTTTTCCGAACTTATAAGGGATTGCCTTGACTGGACCATGGAAGGATGGTATTGCAGGGCGATTTCCAGCGATTTATCCAAAGTCAATACGGAATCCTTGGTTAATCCTATTTCCGAAGCCGTAACGGTCCGTTCTCCCGCAGGTATATTATCCGTATCCTGCGCCTTGCGCGCCTCGCGGACGGATGAGCACCCTGTTACCAGCCAAGCAGCCGCCAATACAAAAATTAAAAGTTGTCTAAGGCTCATAATTTTTTTCTCTCTCTTTCTAATAAGCACTATTTTTTATCTTCTTTCGGGTTGTCGAATGATTTCCTGCGCCTTTCGGCCATTTCTTTGTCGAATTTTACAATCTGCTCGTTATTAAGAACGGCGCGTATTTCCGAATCCATTCCGTCAAAAGTAGTGCGCATGGCATTTGATAATGCGGTAAATCTTTCTTTGACGATGGTGTATATCTGTTTTGCCTGTTCCTCGGTCAAATCGTAATTTCTACGCATATGCGAAACGACTGCATTTGTCCGCTCTTCTAAATTCCCGTGTCCCGGCCTGTGATGGAAGAGAATCGTTTGGGCTAAAATGCCCCCGATAAAGATTCCGCAAACCAAAAAGCTAAGGCACAGGATAATCAAGCGCCACTTCTTGCGGTGCGGTGCAGGAGGCGGCAATGGGCTTTTTTCTGCTAACAAGTCCGTATTCATAATAGCACGTTCCTTATTGATTCGAAAAACGCGGTTAAGGGATCCTGCGGGACGAGGCATATCTGCCAAAACAGGATGAAAGAACTGACCGTTGCCAGGCTGCTTGTAATAAGGAGCCAGGAACTGACAACAGGCTCTTCCTTCGCCAGGATGCTTTGGATGACCGATTGGGTTACATCCAAAGAAGGGGTTTGTTCTTCCCTGGCGCTTTCGGCTAATTTTTCAATGATATCAAATTCTTTCATATAGACATCTTTTCGGTAATAAGTTTTTTAAGCTTTCCGCGCGCCCGATGCAGCCGGACTTTTGTCATAATAAGGCTCCATCCGGTAAGTTCTGCAACCTCTTTAACGGAACATTCTTCGAAATAAGTAAGCGTCAGCGCCAGTCTATCCTTGGGAGGAAGGGTATCCAGCATGGAATGAATAATTTCCGCGGCGCGGTCAGGCTTTATTTTATCTTTACTTATTATAATTTCATCAAGCCCTTCCAGAGACCGTTGGTCTTTCAAAGTCCTGGCCGTCTTTTTCCAGTAGCGGTAGCCTGTCCTTACGGCGATTTTCATGAGCCAGGGGAGGAAAGGTGAACCTTGCTTAAAACTTCTTAAAGAGCCGTATGCTTCCACAAAGACATCCTGGACGAGTTCTTCAAGGCGTGTCCGGTCGCGCGTAAAACGCCACATCTTTGCCGTGACCTGGTTCTGATAGCGTTTGATTAATTCCGTAAAAGCATCACGGTTTCCGTTAAGAATCTCGGTTATATCCCGGCTATCGACTTGCTCAGGCGGGTTATCCAGGGCATAATCAACGTCCGTGGCGTTTTGCAAGAAGAGCGCCAGCCTGCTGGTGATAAATACAGGCTTAGGTAGTTTTAATTCTGCAGTCAGCATAATTCGTCCTTCTTTATAGTATATTGGTAAGATATTTTTAAAAGGTTACATGAAAATATTATTTTAGTGCATTTTGTGGTGCGGCCTGTCTTTGGAGTCGTTCACCGCCGATTAACCTTTTCATCAGCCTGCCAATCTTATAATAACCCCGGACGATACAAAAAGTTCCGGTAAAACAATAAAGACCGGAACTTTCACGCCATTAAAGTGTTATTAATAAAGTATAGCCTACATAATTTATTGCATGATTTCCAGATAAAAAGATAATATAACGTCAGGAGGAGTGAAAGATATGAAAAACATATTGACTTATGCAAATTCAGCGGTGCTGGTGGTCTTGGTTGTTGGCCTGGCATGGGGGGTTATGGAGTTTTATGACTATAAAGAAGAAATAGATGCGCTCAAGCAGTCCTTGAATAAAGCGGCGCCTGTTGTTCCGGGCGGTTCCGAAGGCGCGGCTTCCGAGCTGGAGGCGCGGCTTTCTTTGCTGGAAGATTTCGTGGATAGGCTGACCGAGCAATCCGTCAGGGATAATACGGATGATAAAGAGAAAATACAGGCCTTGCAGAACCAGATGGCGGACGACCTTTTCGGCACCATCGGGAATAATTTTAACAGGGAAGACGGCTCTGCCCCGGCCACCATAGATGATGTGAAAAAGATTGTCCAGGAAGAGCTCCAGAAAAGCCGTTCCCAGCGCAATAATTTCAGGCCTCCGGAAAGGAAGACCGTTACCATCGATGAGCTTGCCGAGGAACTGAAACTTACTTACGACCAGAAAATAAAGCTCCAGCAGGTGCTGTTTGCACAGGAGCAGAAATTGGTGGAAGCCGCCTTCGGGATTAAAGACCAGGTGCAGATGCAGGCTTTCAAGACAAAGTTAATCTTGAGCGCGAATGATGAGAATATCAAAAAAGAGCTTACCCAGCAGGTCAGGGATAACCGCCGCAGTATTTTCCCCGTATTCGGCGGGACTATTACGCAGATCAGGGAAGTTGTCGGCAATGAAAAGCTTCCCGAATATTTCAATTACGAGGTGGATACCAAAAGTGAATTTGCCCCGGCCCTGAAAATCATCCAGGATTCTTTCGGCAGTAACTTCGGCCCGCAAAGGAACCGGGGAGGCCAGAGCCAGCCTAATCCGCAAAGATAAGATTGATTGTTCATTTCGGCGGGTTGTTTGTCCGGAAAAATTCTTATTGTTTCTCCCGGAAAGAGTAGCCGCATTTGGTTCCGGGAAATACGATATTACGGTCTTTGATGTCTCTTTTATCTATCGGGAAATAGCGGCACACTTTGGAGCGGGAATCATAAAGCTTGCATGCAGCCGCTTGGGTATGGTTGGTTAAAAAAGGGCATTCAAAATTTATCTTGCAGCAGGCGCCGCAGCGCTGGCATTCGCCTTCCCTTTGCGAAAGCATTTCTTGGGTCCGGCGGGGCGTCAGGTAAATTATGCACATCCGCCTGATTTTTCCCCACATAAGGACCGTATGGTTTATAATCTGTTTCATCTTTCGCTTAAATAAACGGCAATCGTTTATTACACTTTAGCTAAAAAAGGCGATTTAGTCAAGAAAGATATTAATTTAATCGGTTGTTTCGCATTAAATGAAAATAAAAATTTAGTAGGTTTTCTTGACCTTTTTGATTACATGCTTTTATAATAGGGCTCACTGCATAGATAATATACATTAGAGAAAATAAGGAGAAATCGTGATGAGTAATGTAATTGCGACTAAAAGCGTTCCGGGAATGGAAATGTTTAAGGAATGGTATGAGGCGCGCCATGAATACGCCAAGGAATGGAAGAAGAACCATCCCAAGGGAAAAGTGATGGGTTATTTCTGCACCTACGTTCCTGAGGAAATTCTTTATGCGGCTGATGTCCTGCCTGTCAGGATTTTAGGCTCGCATGAACCGCAGGATGTGACCGAGCCGCATATCTTCGCGATGTATTGCCCTTTCTGCCGGGATTGCCTGGCCCAGGGTTTGAAGAATCGTTACGATTACCTTGACGGCATCATGATTGCCCAATCGTGCCTCCATATCCGGCAGGCGTTTACCTCGTGGCAGTTGCATATCCCGGTGCCTTACAGTTATTATCTCCCGATGCCGAATAATCTCCAGACTCCTCACGCGACTCCTTATCTTGCCGGTGAACTGGCCGCATTCAAGAAATCCGTGGAAGAATGGACCGGCAAGAAACTTACGGACAAGGATTTGGACAAAGGCATCGAGATAATGAACAGGAACAGGAAATTGCTTAAGCAGATTTATGAGACCAGGAAATTAGAAAATTCTCCGGTTACCGGTTTGGATGCGATGTATCTGGCGGTTTCCGCGCAGATGGTTGATAAAAACGAGCATTCCCGCGCGATGGAAACGGCATTAAAGAAATTAGCATCTGCCAAAACCGAACGCCCGACCGGGACACGGCTGATGATTCTGGGAAGCGAAGATGACGACACGGAATTCGTCAATATGGCTGAATCCTGCGGGGCAACCTTTGTGATAGACGACCACTGCACCGGCTCGCGGTATTTCTGGAACGAAGTCACTCCCGGCAGCGACCGTTTGGCGGCAATCGCCAAGCGCTATGTGGAACGTCCGGCATGCCCAAGCAAGGACTGGCCCCAGCGGACCCGCCTGGCGCATATAATGAAACTGGCAAAAGACTATAGGGTGCAGGGGGTGATTGTGATACAGCAGAAATTCTGCGACCCGCACGAGCTGGATATCCCGGCGATACAAAAGATGTTTAAGCAAAGCAATATCCCCACGCTATTCCTGGAATTCGACGTAAGCGTTCCGGTGGGCCAGTTCAAGACGCGCGTAGAGGCATTCCTGGAAATGATTCAGCAGGAAGATTTATTCTAATAAAGCGGGAGTTCCCCGCCTGTGAAGGCGGGGGTGAAAGCCGTTTCCAGCAACAAAGTTGCTGGACAAGCGAAGCTTGAACCCGTAAGAACCACGCCTGTAAAGGCGTGGGAATCTATGCGCCGGAAAAGGTCTTGACAACCACTCCGTTTTACTGTGGAGCCGCAGCGACATCCCGACACAAAGTGTCGGGATATAAATACATCCATCTTGTAGTGAGAAACGAACGATGCCAAAACTAAAGCCATTAGCCGACCAGCCCGACACCCGTCCGACCGAGTCATCCGGGCGGAGGACACCCGGTCTGGCGGGTTACCCGCCTGAACGAAGCATTCGGGCAGGTCTGGAAGAAATCAAATCCGCCCATAATAAAGAAAATTGGTTTACGGTAAAACGCCTGGGCGAAAAGACAATAAAATCATTATCTTTTAACTCCCTTCCGCCTTCAGATAAATACCAGCTATATTGCTATTTAGGCGATGCTTATCGCTTTCTTGGAGAATTTTCACGTTCACTGGATATTTATTATAAAGCATCTTTACTTGCTTCTAAACGCCTCAAACCTCCTTATAACGCCATGATATTCAGTGTTCTGGGGCTTAATTTCCTGAATATTGGAAACATCAATCAGGCATTAAACCAATTCAAGAAAGTCGAGCAATATTATCAGGAATGCGGCGATAAATTATACCCGATGGATACATCAAGGCGTTTCTATAATCTTTTAGGGCTTGGTTATGTATATCTCCATAAAGACGAACTGGATGAAGTGAAAGAAACCATTGAAAGAAAACTGCCCGCATACTTGTCATTATTATCTGACAAGGATATTGTTATGGAGTATTACCATCTAAAAGGAGAATATTTGATAGCGATAAAAAACTATAAGGATGCCCGCGTATCTTTTTGGGAATCTATTAAAATCGGCGAGCAAATCAATTTACCCGCTGGTGTTATTACCGCAAAAATACATCTCGCCATAATTGACCTTATAGAAAACCAAAAGCGCTTCGCTATTCAGAATCTGCAAACTATTCTGAAGGATGCACAACGGCTAAAACTCAATGATATTGTTTGTGAAGTCGGGCTTCTTTTAAGTAAATGTTACAGCCTTAGCGGCTTCCCTGATAAAGCAATAATAATAGAAAACCGCATTAAGCCTATTCTGTCCAAGCTTGATACGGTTTGGCTCTATGAAAAAACCCGGGAATTCGATAGGCTCTATCAACAATTACAGGGTAAACCCAAACATATATCCAAATTTATCCCGAAGATACTGGTTCAAACCCTTGATGGCCGTTATGAAAAGTCGGCTGATAAGTATACCATTGTTGGTAATCATCCCGCAATGCAAGAAATTTATCATCTTATAGAAAAGATTGCTCCGACAGACTTACCGGTGTTGATTCAAGGCGAAACCGGCACGGGAAAGGAACTTATTGCCAGTGCCATACATAATAATAGCCGGCGTGTAAGCAAAACCTATTTCCCCTTTAACTGCGGGGCGCTTCCGGAAACGCTTATTGAAAGCAGTTTATTCGGCCATACCAAAGGCGCTTTCACCGGTGCAATCGAAGAGAAAAAAGGTTATATTGAGCTCGCTTCAGGCGGCACGCTATTTATAGATGAAATCGCCAATATGTCTCCGTCTATGCAGCAGAAGTTACTACGAGTTCTTGAAGAAAAACTTCTCTGGCGTGTTGGTGCCTCAAAACCAATTCAGATAGATACCCGCTTTATCTTTGCCAGCAATCAGGATATTGAACAACTGGTTAAGCGAAAACTCTTCAGGGAAGACCTGTTTTACCGCATCAATACGATAGTGATAAATCTTCCTCCCCTCCGCGACCGAAAGGATGACATTCCGTTATTGGCCCAGCATTTTCTACGAAAATATGGTCGTCCCTCGTCTCTCGTCTCTCCTTCCGCCCTTTCCCTTTTTACCGCCTACCCCTGGCCCGGCAATATCCGTGAACTGGAAAACGAAATAAAACGCATCTGCGCCTTATATCCCGATGTCAAAGTTATAGAAGAATCAATGTTATCTGATACCATCCGTAATTACCAACCACCTGCCCATCCGCCGAAAAGCAAATCCCTTAAAGAGTCAACTCTATCATATCAACGAAAATTTATTAAAGATGTTTTAGACAGTTGTAATGGAAATATCACCCAGGCGGCCCATTTATTAGCATGCGCCCCGGCTAATCTCTGCCGGAAAATGAAGTCGTTAAAACTTTAATCTTTCGGAACAAAGCCGGATTAAATCGCCTAAAAGATAACACGTAGAAGCACGCTTGTTACCAAAAAGTAACTAAATTACCGAAGGTATTATCATTTTGATAATACTTATTGCGGGGCTCATTTTACTATCCGCGCGGTTGTTATCCTAACTCCTTGTTTATAAAGCATTAGGTAATTTGTGCGTTTCCTTTAATTTCCCTGAGACTTGGCACGATATTTGCTCTAAAATGAAGCATATATTCGCACGAACCTGAAAATAAGTCTCTGGTTGCTCCGGCGAATAGAGAGGAAAATGACATGAAAAAGCATAGTTTTCTGGTGTTGATTTTATTAGGCCTGTTAGCGGCGGTCGTAGTGGCGGATAATGAAAGAGGTAAAGCTAAAATCACATGGGAAAAGAATTACGATGTGGCATTGAAAAACGCTCAAACTACGGGTAAACTCGTCCTGGTATTTTCCACCTGCGACTGCTGAGCGGTTCAGCGGGCAGAAGCAAGCCGTGTGCTTGCGGATGAAACGTTCATAGAGCTTACCCGGCAATTCCACATGGTTAACGGCACCGCCAAAGAAGCGGATAAATTCAAGATGGACGAATATACTAAAAAAGGCGGAATGGTGATTGTTGATCCCGATGAGAATGAAATCATCCGCGGGTCTTTTCTCTACCGGAGCCAGGGGCAAGCCGCTCCCGAAAAAGCGCTGGAAATAATAAATGGCGCCTTAAAAATATATGCTCCCAAAGAAATTGACTGGTTAGATTCGCTTGAAAAAGGAGTAGAACTCGCGAAGGATGGTAAAAAACTGTTATTTATCGCCTTTGCCGACGACCAGCAAGATTCGCTGAAAACCCTGAAGGCGCTGGAAAACCCGTTCCTGGTTAAAACCAATGAAAAATTCGTATTTGTTAAGGTAAAAACGGCAAAAAAACCGGATAAACCTTCCGCTAAAAAGGAAACGGATGAGGAAAAGAAAAAACGTGAAGCCGAGATAGCGGTATCGCTGGCACAAATGGATAAGTGGAAAGTTTCCTCCGCGCCGGTTATTTTCATCGTTGACCCGGGCGAGCCTGAACCGGAAAAGAAACCATTGCAAAAAATAACCGGCCTGCGTGATACGGTGTATCTGAAGAAAAATATGAACAAGGCTTTGGATGATTACCGTAAGTCGCAGGAAGAAAAGAAACAAAAAGAGGAAAAAGAAAAGAAATAACGATTATCGAGGTGATGTGTTTATGAGTAAAACTGCGGCCAGAAACCTGAATTCCGAATTCGCAATTCGCAATTCAGTTTGCCCCCCTTTAACCACGGACGATATCTTCACCCTGCGCGGTAAACCAATGGTTAAATGTATTGAACCGGCTAAAAACTTGAATTTACCAGTTGAGCGGCGCAATCAGAAATGGGTTTATGTGTCTCTTCATACAAACAATGAAGAGCATTATTTCTTTAAAGATGGCTATTTAGTAGGCTGGAAACGAATGAGTCTGTAAGGACAAAAGGAGATAGTATGAAAAAATCGTTATTATTAATCTGTATACTTGGTGTCCTTTGTGCCTTTGTGGTGTCGCAGGCCGTCTATGCCGGTTCCTGGCCGGATTTCTCCAATCCCGGCGGCGGCTCGTGGTATACCGGCTACTACCGTCCTGTCTCCATCAACAACACCGCCGGCGCGCAAACCGATTACCAAGTCGCCATTACCCCTTTTACCGATTCTAACTTTATTAATAATTCAGGACTGGTCGGCTCGTGGCACTTCTCGGAAGGTTCGGGCACCACCACCGCCGATATGTCCGGTAACAGGAATAACGCAACGCTTAACGTTGGTGGAACTCTGGTTGATAACTGTGATGCCACCGCCGGCTGGACCGCTTCCGCCGCCGGTTCAGTAAGCCTTAATAATAGCCTTTACCGGGAAGGCGCTGGCGCGGTAAACTGTATAAAAACAGGGTTAACTACCACTCAAGTATTTTTTTACAAGACCATTGCCGTAACTAATATGCAGAATAAATGGCTTAATGTATGGGTATATATCAACAACCAGGCTACCCTTAACAAAATTGGCCTGATGGAAGTGTTTGCGCTGAAGTCTGATTATTCCTGGTATATCTATAAAAGCCCTATTTTGCCTGCTTCTCTACAGGTGGGTTGGAACCTCTTATCGCTTGATACCGCTAATCCCAGCGGGACATTCGGAACGCCGGATTTAACACAGGTAAACCAAATAAGGCTTGATGTTGACACCAATACTATCGATAAGACTTACGCCGCGGGCGATATTATTATGGACTATTGGTTCCTGTCTAATACCCAACCGACCTTTCCCGCCTGGACAGACGGCAAATTCGGCAAGGCGTTATCCTTTGACGGAGTGGATGATTATTTGGAAATCCCATCTTCTTCCTCGCTAAATAATTTAATTACTGCAACATGGGAAACCTGGGTATACCCAACGCTTTCTGTTAGAGGGGATGGTCACCAACAAAAAATAATCTGGAGAAATGGCCCTTCGGCAAGTAATGCATCTATACAGATGTATTGGGCAGGCGATACTTTTACAGTTGGAGCGTATGTAAATGCTTGGAATACGGCATCAAAAGGGGGATACAATATAAATCAATGGTATCATGTGATTGGAACTTTAGACGGTTCAAATATTAAACTCTATATTAATGGAGTTAATGTAGCAACTACGCCATGCGGGTCACTTGGAACAGGTTCAACAGTATGGAGATTAGCAACATGGGATTCTACCGGCTATGATTTCAAAGGCATCATAGACGAAGTCCGCATTTATAACCGGGCGCTTACGTCCGCCGAAATTTCCACCCGCTATAACTACTATACCACTAAACTCAAAGGCGATTATTCGGATATCCGCTTCACCGCCTCAACCGCCACCGGCAGCGCCGAACTTTCTTACTGGCAGGAAACTGATAATAAATTCTGGGTCAAAGTCCCCAATCTGCCCGCCAATAATTCTTATATCTATATGTATTACGGCAATCCCTCGGCAACCTCGGTTTCCAATATCAATACCGCCTTTATCTTTGGGGATGATTTCTCGGTCGGCGGCCTTAATCCGGCTTGGGCGACTTATCAAAACGGCGGCGGAACAATTACCGTAACTAATGGCGCCGCCGTCCTGGATTGCAATAGTTTCGCCGGTTGTGTCCGCCTCGAAAAAGCGGGATTGGCCGCGCCGTATATTATTGATGCCATCGCTAAAATAGAGTACCCCTATGGAGCTCATCGTTTCCGATTCTGTTCCCAAAACGCAGGATTTGATATCGGTATCTTTGATAGCAACAACATTTATTTCAATGCTTGGACGGGCGTGGTTGTGGCAAATACTGCCTATGTAAGGTTAAAACAGATACATCAGTCTAACCGGGTTGACTGGCAGATATTTAATCTGGACGGCTCGCAGGTTTATAATAATAACTATGTCCCGGGAGGAGCGCCGAGTGGTATCTATTATTATCTTGGAGACGACCCCAACGGGGGCTGTAAAGTTACCCTGGATACCGTCTTCGTCCGCAAATATGCTTCGCCCGAACCGACTGTCGCCGCGCCGGGTGCGGAGTCTTATGGCTCATCCAAACGTGTGGAAACCGCGAACTGGGCAAGTTTGTGTCCGGCCGGAAAAGCTATCGTAATGGGACAGTCTATCGCCCAGGTCTCCTTTACCGCCTCGGTTACAGGCACGAATATTGCACGCTGGAAGAAGTTCCGCATAGATAAAAACATTACCGGCGTTGCTACTCCCGTTCCCGACAACAAAATAGAAATCCAAATCTGGATGGAAAATAATAATAACGGCTTCTGGGATACCGGCGATACCTTTATCTCTAAAGGCAATTTTACCAACGGCATCTGCTACCTTAATATGAAACAATGGCAGGTAACGACTACAACTAAGACTTATTATATTGTATATAAATTAGCGGGAGATATTGGGGGAGGACAGAGAGCTGGCGTGAAAATAGTGGACAGTAGTTATTTGGAATTCGAGAATGCGACATGTGTAGGTGTTCCATAACACACCCCTTCCTGCCCGACTGCGGTCAGGCGGGTATCCCCTCTCCGCCCGGACGAGCCGTTCGGACGGGTTTTTAGAGGGGATGGAACACCGCCCCCCTACGGGGACTCCCGATTATTCGGGGTGTCCCGCCATGCCATAGGCAGGTCCGCCTTTGGCGGAAAACGAAGTGGAGCGGGGGAATCCCGACCCCGCCTTGCGGGGTCGGGGCGTAGGCGTTCCCGAATAAATTCGGGACGACGGAATCCCGTAGGTTTTAGATAGTTTCTAAAGAAGATTATTAAATTCTTCAGTGGTGAGATTAACTGTTCGGAGGATAGATTTCAATGTGCCTCTATCAAGTTCTTTATGGTCAGGAACCGTTACCGGTAAGCGGTTGGGGTGGTAGAGCCTTATATGACTGCCTCTTTGCTTGCGGATATAATACCCGATTCGCTGGAGAGCGGTTACTACCTCCCGGCCCGAGACCACCGGTAAAGGCAGACTCATACGGCAATTTCCTCTACCTTGGTGTGGTCTTCAGGGATTGGTTTCCCTTCTTCTTTATAACACTCCAGCGCCAGTTCAATGGCTTCCTTAATATTCTTAAGCGCCTCCGGGAGTGTTTTGCCCTGGGAGATACAACCGGAAATAGCCGGACACTCGGCCACGAGGTACCCGTCTTCACCTTCGGTAAGAATAATTTTATAGACCATTTTATTCCCCCTTGTTTTTTATCTAAAATAAGTATAACAAGTAATCCGTATAAAAGCAAGGAAAATTATTAAAGGAGAGGGAAATTATATGAAAAACAGGAGTTTAGTAATTTGGATTTGTTTGATCATTGTTTGGTCATTGGTCATTGGTAATTTGTGTAATTTCGCCTACGGCGACAGCTGGTCCGAAACCGTCTTTACCAATACAGGCAGTTCCTTCTCCAATACCGTCACCACCACCGGCTCGGCCGAAGTTAATTTATTATCCACCAGCCTTAATGCCGTAACAATTACCGCCGGAGTATCTTCAAATTATACATTAGGCGTTTTTTCTGATAATAAACTCCGGTCATGGGGACATAATATGACCGGGCAATTGGGCTTGGGCGATGCCATCCAGCGCAACTCACCCGTTCAGGTCGGCGCAGATAGCTGGAAAGCAATCGCGAGCTCAGGTGACCCATATCTTTTGGGACAAATTTATGGGCATAGCGCCGGGATTAAAACTGATAATACACTTTGGACATGGGGATGTAATATGTATGGCCAATTAGGCTTGGGCGATACTAACCAGCGTAATTCTCCCGTTCAGGTCGGCGCCAATACATGGAAAGCAGTTGCTTGCGGCAATCACTATACCTTAGCTATCCGTTCTGACGATACCTTATGGGCTTGGGGGTATAATGGATTTGGTAATTTAGGCGATGGAACCACCACCCAGCGCAATTCACCTGTCCAGATAGGGGCAAGCACATGGAAAGCAATTGCCTGTGGAGGTTATCATACATTAGGGATTAGGTCTGATAATACCCTTTGGGCATGGGGTGCTAACGATTACGGGCAACTGGGGCTGAATGATACCACCCCGCGCAGTTCTCCTGTCCAGGTTGGGGCAAGCACATGGCAAATAATTTCTGCCGGCGGCACACACAGTTTGGCTATCCGTTCTGACAATACCTTATGGGCTTGGGGGTATAATGGCTTTGGTGAGGTAGGTGATGGGACAACTACCCAACGCAATTCTCCTGTTCAGGTGGGGGCAAGCACATGGAAAACGGTTTCTGCCGGAGGTCATAGGGGAACTTTTTATGTTGGATATTCAATAGGAATCCGTTCTGACGATACTCTCTGGTCATGGGGATCTAATAACAACGGGCAATTGGGCTTGGGCGATACTACAAACCGTCTCTCGCCGGTGCAGGTCGGGACAGATGCCAATTGGAAAACAGTTGTTTGTAGCTGGGCACATACTATGGCTGCAAAAACAACTGGTTCATTATGGGCTTGGGGATATAATTTTTATGGCCAATTAGGCTTGGGCGATACCGTCAACCGTAATTCACCCGTTCAGGTCCCGTTAAGCGCTTATGTCGCCGGCGGAAATTATGTTTCCCCCCTCATTACCTTCATAAATGCCACCTGGGGCGTTTTGACTTATACCGTAACCTCTCCGACCAACACCACTGCCACGGTGGATGTGCTTAAAGGCTCTGATAATTCGCTTCTGGTTGCCAATGTCCCGTCCGGGACAAATTTATCCCTGACTTATCCGGCGACTTTTACCGGAATCACCGGCATTAAACTGCGCGTTAACATGGCGACTACTAATGCATCCCAAACGCCCTTGCTGTCCGATTGGACGGTTGGTTGGGATGGCCCAAAAGTCCAGACCTCCGCCTGGACGATGTTGACCAACGGCAATACGCCGGTAAAGATGGGCGAATCTATCGCTTATGTCAAGTTTAACGCAAATACCATTTCCGGCACAGCACGCTGGAAGAAGTTCCGGATAGATAAGGGCGTTACAGGCGTTGCGACCCCCTGCCCGGATAACAAAATAGAAGTCCAAATCTGGATGGAAAAT